>NZ_JAVJUO010000009.1:0-45012 GCF_040220555.1 Coleofasciculus sp. C1-SOL-03 | reverse complement strand
ACCGTTGCACCGTGAATGGCACACAATAGCGCTCCACCTAAGACACCTGCCACTCCCATCATGTGGAAGGGGTTAAGTGTCCAGTTGTGGAACCCTTGGAAGAACAGCAAGAAGCGGAAGATTCCGGCGACGCCAAAGCTCGGAGCAAAGAACCAAGAGGATTGCCCCAAGGGATACATCAAGAAAACACTAACAAATACCGCGATTGGCGCACTGAAGGCAATGGCGTTGTAAGGACGAATGCCCACAACACGGGAAATTTCAAATTGCCGCAGCATGAAGCCAATTAAGCCAAATGCACCGTGCAGAGCGGTAAATGTCCAGAGTCCACCGATTTGACACCAACGGGCGAAGTCGCCTTGGGCTTCAGGTCCCCACAACAGGAGTAGGGAATGACCGAAGGTATCAGCGGGGGTGGAAACTGCCACGGTGAGGAAGTTACAGCCTTCCAAATAGGAAGACGCCAAACCGTGGGTATACCAAGATGTAACAAAGGTTGTACCCGTCAGCCAAGCCCCAACCGCCAAGTAGGCGCAGGGGAGCAGGAGTAGACCTGACCAGCCGATAAATACAAAGCGATCGCGCTTAAGCCAGTCATCGAGTGCGTCAAACCATCCTCTTTGGCTGGGAGCGCGTCCGACAGCGATTGTCATAACGTGTAGATCTCCAAGAATTTATAAGTACGAAAGAAAAGACTTCTCACTTGGTCTACTGACTTAGGCAGTGCCTAAGCAGATAATTGACCAGATTGTGAGTAAAGTTTACTTTTCTTTACGGTCTTGAACTTATATTAAAAGAAATTTTCAAATTTTGCCAGTGTTATTCGTCATTCGTCAGGGAACAGGGAAGAGTAGAGACGTAGCATGCTACGTCTCTACACCCTCTCCATCTCCCTCATCTCCCCCATCTCCCTCTACTCCCGTCTAAGATAAGAGGGAGAGTATCGCGCTTGAGAGAAGCATGTTCACGATTGACTTGACTTTGCAAAACACGCCCTTTCCTTTATCCGTGCAACGGAAGTCAGCAGAAGCGGCGGAAAAAACCTACCAGAAAATTATGGAAGCGATGAGTTCTGGGAAACCGGAGTTATTAGAATTAACCTGTGAACACCAGTCCGATAAGAAAATTGGCGTTCTCACCAGTCAGATTAGTGCGGTGATGATTTCTCAGAAATCTGGTGCTGTGGGGACAGGGCGTACACCCGGTTTCTTTGCCTTAGCCGAAGACAAACAGTAGTTAACCCATTGCCAACGTCATGGTTCAAACCGCAATTACGGTACGGGATCTATGCTTCAGTTGGTCTAACGGAGCATCGGTTTTAAACGCTTGCTCTCTTACTGTTCCCAAGGGTGAATTTTGGATGCTCTTGGGGACGAATGGCAGTGGTAAATCGACGTTGCTGCGGTTGCTGGCTGGATTATTGCTACCTGATTCGGGTGAAATAGAGATTTCGGGATTAATGGGATTTGTCTTCCAAAATCCTGACCATCAGCTGGTTATGCCAACTGTCGGTGCAGATGTAGCGTTTGGACTGGTGGAGGAGAAGCTGTCGATCGCCCAAGTTCGTGCGAGAGTTACCGAAGCCTTAGCCGCCGTTAATCTGCTGGATTTACAACGACGCCCGATTTATGCCCTCAGTGGGGGACAAAAACAGCGTATTGCTATTGCGGGTGCGATCGCCCGTCAGTCTGAGATCCTTTTATTGGATGAGCCAACCGCTTTGCTTGATCCCGATACTCAGTTAGATTTGGTCGCTCAAGTGCAGCGCCTCGTCAAAAGTCGCGGATTAACCGCCCTTTGGGTGACCCATCGCTTGGAAGAGTTGAATTACTGCGACGGCGCATTTTTACTGGAAAACGGTCGGGTAGTAGCACAGGGAGAACCGGAGCGACTCAAGCAACAACTCTTGGGTGAGACAAAACTGTCATCATAAATTAACATAAAGAGGAGATTGAGAAAAATTAACAAAAAATATTAAATTAGCCTTGAAAAATGCCCTCTCCCCCACCCCAGGTTGTTTTACTGGTTGATGGTTATAACATCATCGGCACCGAGTCGAGTTTGACTAAGACCCGCGATCGCCATGGACTATTGGCAGCGCGGCAAGAATTAGTTGAGGTTTTAATTAACTATAGTGCCTTTCGCGGCTATAAAACTAGAGTTGTCTTTGACGCTCACTATCAACCGACTGGAACGCGCCACGAAAATATAACCCCCCATGTATCTATCTGCTATACAGACTTTGGTCAGACCGCCGATAGCTACATTGAAAAATTTTGTGCGGCTGTTCGCAGTAAACCGAAGCCATTCAGTCAACGATTAATTGTGGCGACTTCAGACCGGGCGCAACAGCTAACTGTTACAGGGTATGGGGCAGAATGGATGTCCTCGCAACAGTTAATTAGTGATGTTCATTGCATCAGTCGTCGAGTACGTCGCCGACAACGACCGTCAAAACAATCTCGCGGTCGTTTTTTAGTGCATTCCCTTGACAAATCAGCCCAACAACGGTTAGCTCAATGGCGTCAGGGTATTCGCTGATACAGGGAAACGTCGCTCCCTCTTGAATTATGAACAAATCAATGTAGCTATTCAGAGGCTGTCTCGAAAAAGGTTGTTTGGGACGCCGATAGAATCCATTGGCACAAACAATGAGGCAATGAACATTACTCAGTATAATTGGGTAGAACCCCAGCCCCAAAAAAGACATCAGCTAATCTCAGCTATTCTCAATTCTCTAGACGAGATCGTTTGGTCAGCGTCAGCCCACACCTATAAGCTACTGTATATTAATCAAGCTGCCGAGACTATTTTTGGCAGAACCCTTTGTGAACTGTATGATCAACCAACGCTATGGCAGTTAATCATTCATCCCGATGATCGCCAGCGAGTTCAGGAGAAATTTCTGACTCTAGAAGAAAATGGGCATCAAGCCATAGAATACAGAATTGTCAGACCTGATGCACAAGTGCGTTGGATATGTAATCGTGTCTGTGCGATCGCGGATGAAACAGGTACTGTGATTCGGATAGATGGGATTGCTACTGATATCACCGAACGCAAACAACTCGAAGCCCAACTCTGCCCCGAAAATGACCTACTCCAGGGCATCATGCAAACCAGTGTCGCCGCGATTACCGTCGTTGATGCTCAAGGTAACATTATCTTTGCCAACGCGCGATCGCAGCAAGTCCTCGGTTTGACGCAATCGGAATTAGTCGAACGTCAGTACAACTCTCCCAAATGGAAAATTACTGATTTTCAAGGCGGACCCTTTCCAGAGGAACAACTCCCCTTCCAACAGGTGATGGAAACAGGTGAACCCATTTTCGATGTCCAGCACGCGATCGAATGGGCGGATGGAACTCGTAAATACCTTTCGGTTAATGGCGCTCCCTTAAAAGATGCCGACGGAGTTATCACCCATATTGTTTTCTCGGTTACTGATATTAGTCATTACAAAACAGTAGAAGAACAGTTATGCCACGATGCTTTACATGATAACTTAACCAGATTACCGAATCGTAATCTATTTATGGAGCGGGTTAACCATGCGATTAAATTAGCCAAACGGAATCAGGATTATTTATTTGCGGTTCTGTTTCTGGATTTGGATCGCTTTAAAGTAGTGAATGATAGCTTGGGGCATGATGTCGGGGATAAACTCCTAATTGCCACCGCCCGTCAGCTAGAAAAGTGTGTACGCACCACCGACACCGTTGCCCATTTAAGTGGCGATGAATTTACGATTCTCCTAGAAGATATCAAAGATATTAAAGATGCCACTCGTGTAGCTGAGCGGATTCAGGCAACCTTAAAATCCCCCTTTCACCTGAATAATCATGAGGTATTTACGAGTGCTAGTATTGGCATTGCCCTCAGTTCCACAGGATATGAGCGCAGCGAAGATATCTTGCGGGATGCTGATATTGCCATGTATCGAGCCAAAGAACTCGGCAAAGCCCGTCATGAAATCTTTGATAAAATTATGCATGCTCGCGCCCTAGAATTATTGACCTTGGAAAATGACTTGCGACGAGCATTGGAACGGCAGGAATTTGAAGTTTATTATCAACCGATCACTTCATTAGGAACAGGGACGCTAACTGGATTCGAGGCACTGGTGCGTTGGCGACATCCCGAACGCGGTTTAGTCTCTCCAGCCGAGTTTATCCCAGTTGCTGAAGATACTGGACTGATTATTCCTCTGGGAGAGTGGGTACTCTATGAAGCTTGTCGTCAACTGCGGATGTGGCAAACCCAATTCCCCACACCAGAACCCTTGAAAATTAGTGTCAATTTATCGGGCAAACAGATTAAGGAGCCGGATCTAATTGAGCAAATTGATCATATTTTAGCAGAGACAGGGTTAGATGGCAGTTTTTTGAAGCTAGAAATTACTGAAAGTATCTTAATGGAAAATGCTGAAACCGTCACCAAGATGCTGCTGCAATTGAGAGCCAGACATATCCAGTTATCCGTGGATGACTTTGGCACAGGATATTCGTCCTTAAGTTACTTACATCGATTTCCCGTGAATACGCTCAAAATTGATCGTTCTTTTGTTAGCAAGATGAATCCGAAAAATCGCAATACTGAGATTATCCGAACGATTATCACTCTCGCTCATAGTTTAAGGATGGATGTGATTGCTGAAGGTGTAGAAACTCTCGAACAATTGACTGAATTAAAACTATTAAACTGTGAACAAGGACAAGGGTATTTATTTTCTAAACCCTTAACTAAGTGTGCCGCCGGACTTTTATTAGGCGGAATTCCTCAATGGTAAACTTTTATAGAGTGTAGGGTTGTAGGTTGGGTTGACGCAAGGAAACCCAACGGAATATAGGGCTAATGTTCCCTATTACTGGACTGACACAGCTAAAATTGTGGAATAGATTTTACCATCGAATCGGGCGCACGTCTGTGCGCCCCTACGGTTTCCGTGCGTAATTCTAATCCACCAATTAAGGTGTGCCATGCCACTACTGGACTGACACAGCTAAAATGATGGATTAGATGTGACGATTGAATCGGGCGCAAGTCTTTGCGCCCCTACAGTTTCGGGGCTAATGGTTAATTCATCAAATAAGGTGTGCCACGCCACTAATGGACTGACACAGCTTCCCTATCCTCACCGCAATCCTGTTCAATACACCCTATTCTCTTAATCTAAAGAGCGGTTGAATCTCCTGTCCTGATTCCACAGTAATTGAGACAAAATTCGGGCAATATTCGCCGCATCATCAACGCCGCGATGGTGTGTACCTTGCAACGACAGTTTGAGCAAAAACAGGGCTTTTAACATACCAACTTCCTTCGGTAACGAATGAGCCAGCGCAAACCATGTCTTCACATTGATATGTCGTGAATCAAATGGATACTCAACGCCAAAGGATTGGCATTGTTTTTGAAATTGATTTTTATCATACTCCCCATAACTCGCCCAAACTCGTTGATGGGATAAATACCGTTTTTGCAGACGTTCACAGGCTTGAGCAAAGGACATGCCTTGCTCCACTTGTTCCTGAGTTAATGTCGTTAGCTCAGTACAGAATTCACTCACCGTTGAGCGTGCTGGTTTAACCAAGATACTCTCTGTCTTAACAGCGGAATGGGAATGGCAATCCAGCAGACAAACGCCAATTTCGATAATTTCGCTTTCTTGTCCCGGTGGCGGTTTTCCTTGCCAGCACGTCGCTTCGACATCAATAACCAGAATTTGGTCGATTTTTCTAGACATGGTTCTGCTGCTTCTCCCTAAGCTCTTACAGGAGCAAGAGCAATCCGCAAGAACATTCTCTTGCTTCCCCTGCTTTCCCTGCTTCCCCTGCTCCCCCTGCTTTTAGCGCTTAAGTTGACACCAATGCTGTCAACCCCGCCCCGACAACCTGGCTTACTTTGCTTTATTATGTATGTTTTCAGCCAAGTCCGTCATAAACGCCCTCAGACGCTAAGATGGGACTAATTTAACTTAACCGACATTTGAGATTTTAGAGAAATTGCTATCTGAGCCACTGATTTCTACCAAATTTCCGGGTGATATCTTCAAACTCGCCAATGGGTTAACCGTCATTCACCAGCATTTACCGGCAACACCTGTCGTTGTGGTTGATGTCTGGGTGAGGGCTGGGACAATTGTTGAACCCGATGAATGGTGCGGGATGGCTCATTTTTTGGAACACATGATTTTCAAAGGGACACAGCGACTGGTTCCTGGCGCCTTTGATGCAGTGATTGAACGTCATGGAGGGCTGACAAATGCGGCGACGAGCCACGATTATGCCCATTTCTTTATTACCACCGCCGCCCAATACCTTGATGAAACCTTACCCCCATTAGCGGACTTACTGTTATCGCCAGCAATTCCTGACATCGAATTCGATCGCGAACGAGATGTGGTTCTAGAAGAAATTCGCTCTTGTTATGACAATCCTGATTGGTTAGGTTTTCAGGCACTCTCAGAAATAATATACCAATATCACCCCTATAGGCGCTCGGTTTTGGGTAGCGAAGAACAATTGAGGGCGCACACGTCTCAGCAGATGCGCCGTTTCCATGCGAATCACTACCAACCGGAGAATATGACGGTGGTGATTATTGGCGGGGTAGAACAAGAATCAGCGCTAAATTTAGTCAATCAGTCTTTTGCCTCGTTTGTCACTCCTCGTGATTGTCCCCAATTCATCGCCGAAGCTGAACCCCCAATGACGGAGATTCGGCGTCAGGAACTGTATTTACCCCGAATTGAACAAGCCCGTCTATTTATGGCTTGGGTGGGACCGGGTGTAGATCAGTTAAAAGATGCTTATGGTTTAGATTTACTTTCAGTATTATTAGCCGATGGACGCTCATCCCGGTTGGTGAGACAATTGCGGGAAGAAGAACGACTGGTTCAAAATATTGGCAGTGGTTTCTCACTCCAGCGAGATTCGAGCTTGTTTACCATCAGCGCCTACCTTGATCCTGAGCATGTAGAACAAGTCGAAGCCTTGATTTGCCAGCATCTATTAGACCTACAGCAGACACCGATATCCTCTGAAGAAATCCGTCGCTGTCAGCGATTATTGTGTAATGACTATGTTTTCTCTACCGAAGCTGCTGGTCAAATCGCTGGATTGTATGGCTATTACAACACGATCGCATCCGCAGAATTAGCTGTCACCTATCCCGTGCAAATTCAACGACTGACGCCAGTAGACTTGATGCGCTTAGCACAACGTTACCTTTCTCCTTATCATTATGCCGTAACTGTTCTTAAACCCGTGAGTGAAGATTTGCTGATGGGAGAATTGTTTTGAGTAGAGACGCGCCATGGCGCGTCTCTACATGGTGCGTCTGTAGGGGCGGGTTTGACGACTATCGTTTCTTATCCTTACCCAGATGCGACTAAACCCACCCCGACCAAATTTTGAACTTTGAATTATCGATTATGCCTTCTAGTCTAACTGCCTCACCCCAACAGTCCATTATCCATCGCACGGTTTTAGATAATGGTATTGTCGTTATCGCCATCGAGAATTCAGCCGCTGATATTATTGCCTCTCGCCTATTTTTTCGCACGGGTAGCCAAAGAGAACCACGAGATAAGGCGGGATTAACCCATCTCCTAGCGGCTGTCTTGACCAAAGGTACCGACGAACTTTCCTCGATTGAAATTGCCGAACGAGTCGAATCAGTTGGCGCTCAACTGCATACCGATGCTGCCACGGATTACTTTATATTATCGCTGAAAACGGTATCTTCCGACTGGCTGGATATGTTAAAGCTAGCGGGGCAGATTTTGCGATCGCCTAGTTTCCCGGAAACCGAGGTAGAATTGGAACGCTATCTGACGATTCAGGATATTCGTTCCCAAAAAGAACAACCCTTTAGCGTTGCCTTTGAGCAGTTGCGACGGGCATTATATCAGGATCACCCCTATGCTGTCTCGGTATTGGGTACAGAAGCCACGGTTCCTGAATTGTTACCCACGGATTTAAAAGACTATCATCAAACGTATTTCCGCCCAGATAACCTAGTGATTAGTGTCGCGGGGCGAATTTCACCGGAAGCTGCCGTAAAGCAGATTGAGCAAGTCTTTGGCGATTGGCAACCGCCCTCAACTCCGTTACCAACACCCACGTTACCCTTAATTACTCCTCAACCGTGCCGCGTTGTCACCCCCCAGGAAACCCAACAATCGGTGGTAATGTTGGGGTATTTAGCCTCATCAGTTACTGATCCAGATTATGGGGCGCTAAAACTATTGAATACCTATCTGGGGAATGGGCTTTCGAGTCGCTTATTTGTGGAATTGCGGGAAAAGCGAGGGTTAGCTTACGATGTTTCGGCGTTTTACCCGACGCGCCAGTGTGATTCTCTATTTGTCGTGTATATGGGAACCGCCCCAGAAAATACAGTAATCGCGATGGAGGGATTGCGGACAGAAGTAGAACGCCTTTGCAGCTTCAGGTTGAGTGAAGCGGAACTGCAAGCGGCTAAAAATAAACTTCTAGGTCAATATGCTTTAGGAAAACAAACCAATGCTCAACTTGCCCAGATTTATGGCTGGTATGAAACCCTAGGATTGGGCATTGAGTTTGACCTGAAGTTTCAGCAGCAGATTGCCCAAGTGACGCCAGAGATGGCACAAGCGGCGGCACAGCGTTTCTTTGGGGAACCTTATATTTCTTTAGTCGGTCCGACTGAAGCGATTAACCAGATCGTTTGAGATCTGATATTGAGATCCCCAACTTGTCGAAGAAGTCGGGGATCTGTACAATTAGTTGGATACATATTTAAGGATAGTCACCGGACCAGCATCTTTGAGACTCTGCATTTGCTGGGAATTGCGAACCAACAGCGCCCCGGCAAAGCCAAGTGAATTTATTGAAATCGACTCAAACTCTTCTTGCGATCGCGGCACAAGCAGCATCCATTCTCGTGTGGCTAGCAGGTTGTAGGGGGCGGATTGTTTGATTCCCTGGTGTGGCTTACCTACAGCATCTAAAAGCTTGTGATAAGCGTCCAGAGTGGCTTTTGCGGCAACGTCTGGTGTGTCTATCCAACCAGGATCGAATCGAGTTAGGGCATGAACGAAGGGAAAGCTGGGTATTGTACCTATTGAACCCTGAAAATTAGCCGATGCGATCGCGGGTTCGATGGGTAGCTTGGATGTCTCCGGTGTGAAGGGTAAAGGGACAAGTTGTAAATGTTTGTGTCGCTGACTCGCCCCTGC
Organism: Coleofasciculus sp. C1-SOL-03; assembly: GCF_040220555.1. Lineage (NCBI taxonomy): Bacteria > Bacillati > Cyanobacteriota > Cyanophyceae > Coleofasciculales > Coleofasciculaceae > Coleofasciculus > Coleofasciculus sp. C1-SOL-03. The sequence goes on along the minus strand of NZ_JAVJUO010000009.1, from coordinate 35,792 downwards.
TATTTTGCCGCCGTTATAGAAGGCTAAACCATCAATTTCTGCTAAACTTGCCCACATTGCCTGAAAATCGGATAACGTCAGCCAATTATCTTGGTCTTCATACTCGCGGGTGACGATCAGGAGGTGATAATCAACCACGTTGAATTTATTTAACAGACACAGGTGAGTGTCGGAAATATCCGCCACGAATAAATCCTCCTCATAAGGAAGAAAAGGGTTAAAGTTAGCTTTTTTCTTCTTTTGCTGCTTCTTGTCCTTAGCTTTGCGATTCAGGTTAGAGACAATCCGCACCAGAAAGCGAATTCCATCCTGTTCGACAAACTCACACTCAGTTGCGATGGGTTGCAGTGCGCCGCAGTGGAGGGCGTGTTCGGTTGTCTCTAGAACCTTTAACCATAATGTACCCGGTTTTAGGGTTCGTGTTTTCTGTTCAGTGGGTTTTTCTGGGGGCATAGTCAATTGTTATATCAGCCGTATGCGAATCTAATCTAGACGATTTGATGAATTTTGCCCAGAACTAAGAACAGTTTGTAGTCAGCGCTGTCTTCGCTTCTGGCACGCTTCGTGCCTACTACGAACCTAGATTAAGTCGGGAATTTTAGAGTTGAGAGTTGAGATTTCGGATTTGCTTGCGAAAGGTTCGTAAGGCAGGACTTCTACCGATCGCGCTACTTTGGGTGAGAACCTCTGCTACGAGGTCTAAAATCGGTAGTCCTGGGAATGTAGGACTGGTGGAAACTGACTGATATTGTCCTGATTGTAAGGTGTAAATCTTAAGTTCGCCGCGATCGCACAGCCAAAGTTCGGGAACTCCTAAGCTAATGTAACCCTCCATCTGAGTTTTCGAGGTAACATCTACTTCAATAGCCAGATCGGGCGGTGGATCAACCGATAAATCGATGCGCTCTTTACCCACCATAACTTGATGATTTTGGATGTAGAAACATTCATCCGGTTCAATGCCATAACCCATTTCTTGACATTTGAAGGTGGTTGAACCAAAGCATTCGCAGTCTATTTCTAATTCTTCTAATATAATTTTGACTAGATCACCAATAATCGATTTTTCTCGCTCATATTTGGGTAATGGTATCCGGATTTCTAATGTTTTCTGGCTGTAGGCAATTCGAGCGGTGCGTTTTTCACCCAGCTCGTTCAAGATTTGTTCAAATTCTGACCAATCGACATCATGGATCAACAATCGTTGACCGGGGGGTACGTCGAGTTGTCGGAGTTGGAGCGTGACCATGATGCAAAATCTAAACCTCTATCTTCTAGTGTAAGGAGTCGGGGGTCGATTATTTGAGCAACCGTCAAGAAAATACCCAAGTATTTCTGCCGTGATGCTTAGGGAGCGATCGCGCTTATAATTTAGATGATGGGGAAGCGGTACGGACTAATGAGCAACCATCCAAATTTTGACCAATACGGCTATCATATTATTCAAGAGTTAGGATGCAACCGCGAAGCCGGACGCATTACTTACTTGGCAACTGCCCTCAAACCAGACCAAAAGGTTGTAATCAAAGAGTTTCGCTTTGCCTTGGCGGATGCCAGTTGGTCAGGCTATAAAGCCTATCAACGGGAAATTGAAGTTTTGCAACAACTGGATCATCCCCGCATTCCTCGTTATTTAGATTCCTTTGAAACACCACAAGGCTTTTGCCTTGTGCAGGAGTATAAAAATGCCCCATCCTTAGCCGAACGACGTAGCTTTACTCCCGAACAGATTCAGCAAATAGCGGTGTCAGTCTTAGAAATTTTAGTTGACTTACAAAGGCGGGTTCCGCCAATTATCCATCGGGATATCAAACCCGAAAATATCTTAGTGGACAAGCATTTGAAGGCTTATTTGGTAGATTTTGGCTTTGCTAGGATTCGGGGTGGGGAGATGGCACTCAGTAGCGTGGCAGCGGGAACTCCTGGATTTATGCCACCGGAGGAACAGTTTGGTCGTCCCCTGACGGAGGCTTCTGACCTTTATAGTTTAGGAGTAACGTTAATTGGCTTACTCACAGGCACGCGATCGCTCAATATCAGTAATTTAATTGATGATAACTATCGGTTTGATATCAAGAAATTAGTTCCAAAACTTAATCCTAGCTTTATCGCCTGGTTGGAGAAGATGGTAGCACCGAATGTGAAACATCGCTTCCAGAATGCAGAGATTGCGTTGGAGGCGCTTAAGTCAAAACGGTGGGTTGGTAAAGCTAATCGCGTCGAGAGTTTAGTCGGTATTATTAAAGGGAAAACGCTAACGTATGTTGTGGGGTTAGCCACCTTGGGTATTGTTGTTTGGGTGGGAACAACTGTTATCACTCCTCAGCCAGAAAAGCAGTTGCTGGAATCTCAGCCCGAAAGACAGTTGCTGGAGTCTCAACCAGAGAAGCAGTTGCTAGAAAGAAACAGATGTCTAGGATGTAATCTGCAGGGTGCTGACTTAGAGTATGCTAACCTGACGGGTGCTGGACTTGGGAATGCCAACCTCAAAAATGCCAATTTGGAGAGCGCTGGACTTGGGCATGCCAACCTCAAAGATGCCAACCTGGAGGGTGCTAACTTGGCGAGTGCTAACTTGGCGAGTGCTAACCTTAAAGATGCAAACTTGGAGGGTGCTAACTTAGCGGGTGCTAATTTGATAAACACCTCTTTAGAGGGAGCCAACCTCAAAAATGCCAATTTGATGGGTACCAACCTTAAGTATGCCATCCTGTGGGATGCTGACCTAGAGGGTGCTGATTTGACTAATGCTAACCTGACAGTTGCCCACTTAGGGAATGCTGATCTGGAGTATGCCAACTTGCTGGATGCTAACCTCAAAGGTGCCAACCTCAAAGGTGCCAATCTCAAAGGTGCGATTATGCCTGATGGAACCCAACATCCCTAGATGAAATGTGTGTCGCAAGCAGGGTAATTTAGAAGCAAGTGTTTTGGCTGTCTTGTCAACGTTTTGAGACACAAAATTTGTGTCTTGCTTCTATCGTTTCATTCCTCCCAAATACAACACCGACATTGCTGCGCGATCATCCCATGAGAACTTCTGTTGATGCCAGATGCTGTAATATAACCGGGTATTGCCCCAGACAAAAGGACACATCAACTTATAATTATGCAACCTACTACTAATAACTTAAGGGGAAAAGTTAAAACGACCCTAGTTATCACTAATCGTATTGATCAAGCCAATGCCGAAGAGGGTCTGATTCCTGCTGATCGAGTGCGGTCTATCACCTTAACTAACGTTTTAGTCGATACAGGAGCCACAACCTTGTGTCTGCCTAAATCTATTATTAATCAGTTAGGATTAAAACTCCTTAAAGAAGTCAATGTCGCCACAGCTACAGGAATTGGCAAAGCGAGAATCTTTCAAGATGCCAAAATCTCTCTGTGTGGACGGGAGGGAACGTTTGAATGTTTGGAACTTCTAGGAGGAAGTGATCCCTTACTAGGCGTTATCCCACTGGAAGCATTGGGAATTGAACTGGATTTGAAAAATCAAACCTTAAAACTATTACCCATTAGCCCCACTGAAACGTATTTTACCATCCTTTAAGTAGCTGCGATTGTTAGTAAAGCCTTGAAAATCAAACAAAGGTACGTTGCGCCTGGGTCAAGATGTCTTGGTTAGGGTTAAAAAGACAAGTTGTATATTTTTGTATTACTTATTCTCCATTTTATTCGCTTTCTATTACCTCCTGTAATTGTAAAACCAGCAAGGGAAGATTATTTTTAATCGCTCTCCAAATTATCTCTAATTCTACCTGGAAGTATTCGTGAAAAATAATATTTCGCATATCCCCCATCAATCGCCAAGGGATCTGGGGGTAGCGCGATTGGATTTCAGGGGGAATATTTCTAGCCGCCTCACCAATAATGCCAAAGTCGTAGAGAACAGCTTTAATAATAGTTCGGTTTGCCATGAAATCTTCAAATTCCATTCCCTCTGTCCGTTGTAAAATTTCGGCAATGGATTGCAGAATATCTTGAATGCGTAGCTGCCAATCTCTAGAAGGCACGGATGACATCCTTTAGTACAGGTTCCCGCAAATGTTCCCTTAACGCCTTCTGGGTTCCCATATCTACAGAACACCCCAAAATATCTTCTAAATAAAGTCGCACGGCTATGAATTCAAATAGTCCCACTGGTCGATTAAACTCTACCAAGAAGTCTACATCACTATCTGGACGAGCTTCATCCCGTGCGACTGAACCAAATAACTCAAGAGACTTTACACCCATCTCCTGTAACTGTTCTCGGTGTGCCGCAATAATTGCGATTACCTCATCCCTTTTCATCATGGATTTAAGTCAAATGGCACGGACTCATACCATTATACCAAATTCATCTAAATAACTAACCTTAAATAACTAAGCAACACATTGGGTTTACAGGGATTGAGAGACAGCGTTAGGCGTAGTTACCGCCCGTTAGTCGCCCTTGGTGGAATTGAGCCAGGGCGAGTGAGTGCCGCGATCGCACAAGGAGCAAAAGCTGTGGCTGTGATTGGTGCTGTGATGGCGGCACCAAATCCTGCTCGTGTTGTTCAAACATTACTCCAAGAATGCTGAAATTTAGGAGAAGAATGGCTACGATTAGGTATTAAGGATTTCCATCAAATTAGGTGTACCATACGACTACTGGATTGACACAGCTAACATTGTGGAATAAATTTGACCATTGAATTGGGCGCACGCCATTCGCCCCTACAGTTTCAGGATTTAATTCTCATTTATCAAATGTTGATGAGGGAAACCAGAGAATAATTGAAATAAGCGATCGCGACTCCAAATCCTCGACGGATAATCAAAATCCCCCAGTTGGATGAATCCGTTGGGTGACGTGTTATCACCTATGGAGCTTGTAGATTGAAAATAGCTGATAGCAAGATCCTCGCACCACCCATACCGGGCTGACTATATTTCTGAAATGGATGAGGTACATAAATTTGCACACAAGCCTCTATCCGTATCAAATTAAAGCTGGAAATGCCTTTGTGCGGCTGGAGCCGCGAGCGTCCAAAACCACATTCCCTTCTCCAAACTGGGAACGAGAGTATGCCTATAAACCTTCACGTATGACATTAGCACTCGAAGTAATTTCTCTGAGCAAACGTTACGGTTCTCACCAAGCCGTTAATCGCTTGAGCCTGCAAATTCCCCAAGGCTCATTTTATGCCCTCCTTGGTCCCAATGGCGCTGGCAAAACCACGACATTACGCATGGTGGCGGGACTCCTGAAACCCGATGACGGGGATGCTCTTATTTTAGGTCACAGCATTACCCGTACTCCCCGCGCCGCTAAACAGGAATTAGCCTATCTCCCCGAAGATCCCTTACTTTACGATAAACTCACAGCATTAGAATATCTAGAATTTGTTGCCGGATTGTGGGGTATCCCGGCGAAGGAAGCGCAATCTCACGCCAAAACTCTGTTGCAGCAACTCTCCCTCTGGGATGTACGCACTGACTTAACTGAAACCTTCTCCCGAGGGATGAAGCAAAAACTGGCTCTAGCTGGTGCTTTTATTCACCACCCCAAAGTAATTATCCTAGATGAACCCCTCACCGGACTGGATGCGGCGGCGGCTCGGTTAGTCAAAACGATGTTAGTGGACTATGTGCGACAGGGCAATACCGTAATTCTTACCACTCATATCATGGAAATTGCCGAACGCTTGGCAGAAGATATTGGTATTCTCAATTACGGTCAGTTAGTCGCTGAGGGGACATTGGATGAACTCAGAAAGCGTAGTGGTGAAGCTGGTGGAACGTTGGAAACTGTCTTTCTGGAGTTAACGCAGAATCAGGAGGTGAAAGTATGAACGTTGCCACATTACCCTGGCTATTGCACCATGAATTGCACCTGTGGTGGCGTGAGTTGAACAGTAAACCGGGACTGAAAACCTGGGGAATTGTCCTGGGATTTTTGAGCCTAGTTGTACTGGTTCCCCTGTGGTTTGCTTTAACGGAGATACGCCAAACCCTTTCCGTTTCCTCTATCCCAGCGCCAGCTATCTGGGTAGCTGTCACCGTCTGGCTAATCGGATTTTTCATCGCTTTTACTCAAGCCATGAGTCAGAGTGTGGTGGCTTTGTTTGAGCGAGGAGACTTGGATTTACTGGTATCTTCACCGATGTCCAGTAAGGTCATTTTTGCCAGTCGCCTGTTGGGTGTGGCGTTGAAGATTTTCCTGAGTGATGGTCTGTTCATCGTTCCCATCAGTCTTCTCGCACTCCTCCTCGGCGTTCCTCAACTGTTGGGCGTTTACCCAGCATTTATCGGTCTCGCCTTAGCCACAACCAGTTTAGCCATGCTTCTGACTCTGTGGTTGGTGCGCTGGCTGGGGGCGCGACGGGCGCGAACCTGGTCACAAATTCTCACGGCTAGTTTAACCGCTCTACTGTTTTTGCTGTCCCAACTCCCAAATGTCCTCAGGAGTATAGATGTCCCTACCGCCGGAATCGGGTCACAGCTGCGTCCTCTATTCAGCCCAGGGAATCCTTTAAGTGCAGAGAGTATCGTCTGGTTTCCCGCCAGAGCGATGTTTTTTGAACCCGTTTCCGTGCTGCTGACGCTGTTGGTGAGTGCTGGATTAACCTGGCTGGCGGTGGAGGTTTTGCATCATTCCTTTATCACGGGGACGCAAGAGTCGATGACTCACAAACGTAAGCAACGCCGTCCCCAAGCATCGGTTCGCTTTACCTCGGGTTTTCACCAGATGGCGTTGTTTAAGGAGTGGCGGATTATCTGGCGTAATCCTTATTTGCTCTCCCAAACCTTTCTCCAGATGTTATTTTTAATCCCCGCCCTGATTATTGTCCTGCGGGGTTCCCAGGAACAAATGCTGGCAAGTTTAACCACCTTTGTCGCCACAGTAGTGTCTATTGTCGGGAGTGCCTTAGTTTCGTCCTTAACCCGCATCTGTGTCTCTGGAGAAGAGGCACCCGATTTGTTGAAGGCTTCCCCGGTTCAGGGAACCACGTTGCGCCAGGTTAAATTATTAGCAGCTTTAATTCCCGTCTGGATACTTTTCTCTCCTATTTTTATCATTTTGCTGGCTAAAGGTGAACCCTGGTGGCTAGCGCTGCTGGTTTTTTTGGGAGCGACGAGTTGTAACGCGATATTGCGCCTGTGGAATTCGCACTCTGTACCTCTGGCGAAAATCTTTAAAGGGCATAAGGAACGTCAAGGGGATGTCATTTTAGGGATGCTGGAAGTCGCCTCTGTAATGACTTGGGGGTTTTTGGGCTTTCAAGCGGGTCAGGGGCATATCGGATTAGCGGCGATCGCGCTGGCGGTGATTGGTGGTTTTATTGCGATCGCGTATTGGCGCAGTCGTCAGCTTGGTAGTTCATTAGGGTTTTGACTCAGGTGGTGAGGGAACAGGGAACAGTTTTCTGATCACACCTTGATGGAAAGCAGAAGGCAGAAGGTTTTCAGGAAACAGTATCCCAGGAATCAAGACGGTTGAACCTGTTGCCGTACCCAAGCGCGAAATGCCTGTTCTGCTTCTACCCCATCGTTTTGATTTTTAATCCCATTTCGACCACTAAAATGCGAATAAATAATTCAATGAGTCGAGCCGCAAATTCGTGGTCTTCTAAGGGCATAGTAATTTCCAGAACACCAAGATTGTACGTGAGGCGGGCAGCTCGATTTTCGCCTAAAGCGTGGAGGATTTGTTGGTAAGCTTGCCAGTTGAGATGGTGAAAGGTTACTCGCTTTTCACCAATAGGTTGGGAACGGGTTGGCAGGGGAACTGAACTAACCATGGTAGTCGTTGGATATCGCTTGTTTTCTATTATTTTCTATTTTTTATCTCAAAATAAAACCTAATTCCTACAAAAGGCTTGCCAATGACGAATAATTATTCTGCTCTACCCTTTGCTCTTTTACTCATTACTGACCAAGCTGCTTGTCATCGGGCGGGTCGAACTGTAGAACAAACGCTAACAAGTATCATCAATACCATTAATCCTCAGCGTGTTGCTATACTTATCCGTGATAAAAAAGCGGCAATTTCAGAGATTGCTACCACAATTAGTAACCTGAAACCGCTAACTGACTCGACGGGTGTCTTGTTGCTCGTACACAGCTATCCTCAATTAGCATTAGAATACAATCTAGCGGGAGTTCATCTATCATCAACGACAGCTATTGCACCTGTACGTCAACAACTTCCACCTGAGATGCTTATCGGAGTCTCGCGTCATGGAACCGATGCACTGGATCAGGATGATATTGGTTTGGCTGACTATGCGACGATCAGTCCAGTGTACTCACCTGTGTCAAAACCAGAGGATCGACGCAATACATTGGGCTTACAGGGGTTGAGAGATAGCGTTAGGCGTAGTTATCGCCCTTTAGTTGCCCTCGGTGGAATTGAGTCAGGGCGAGTGAGTGCCGCGATCGCACAAGGGGCAAAAGCTGTGGCTGTGATTGGTGCTGTGATGGCAGCACAAAATCCGGCGAGTGTTGTCCAAACATTACTCCAGGAATGCTGATCAATGTCGCTGCTTTACATGAAAGTTTCGTTCCCCGTTACTATACTGCTCGATCAGTTGAGAAGCACCGCTTACCTTTGACATTTAGCTATCCCTGTTTTGTTGGTTGGAAAACAAGCTGACGATGAATTGGTTTACGCATAAAGGTATAGTCTGAGCTGGAACACTCTGTACCGCTATCATTGAGGGGCTGTTATCTCACTGTTCAATCAAGCTAGGGCGTGGGAAACTGAATGCGCGATCGCGGCTACCTTCATTTATATTAATCAACAGATTTGAGTTGTACCAGTAACGCATTTAGAATCAAATAAAGGGACGCCGCCCCTGGGTCAAGATGTCCCGCACTTCGCTCGGCTAAATAACTGGCTCTTCCTTTCTTGGCGACTAAGGGAATTGTATTTTGTTTCCCAGTTTCAGCCGCTGCTACCGCCTTTTCTAACCCGGCGATCGTTCCATCACCGGAAGCTACCGCTTGCTTAAACGCCTCAGACGCGGGTAAGAGTGCATCCAGCATTGTCTTATCCCCCAGTTGTGCTTTCCCCCGTTGCACCACTCCATCCACGGCTGCTTGAAAAAACGCCACCAAATCCTGATTCGTGAGTTCATGCTTCCCCGCTACCGCCGCACTCGCCCGTAAAAATAGAGTGCCATATAACGGTCCACTGGCACCTCCCACTGTAGAAATTAACGTCATGCTCACGGTTTTCAACACAGTACCAATATCTTTATCCGCCACACCAACTAATTGAGTGAATACTTTTTGGAACCCTCGGTGCAGATTAATTCCGTGATCAGCATCCCCAATTGCTGCATCCAATTCGGTCAGATAGTCTTTATTTTCCTCGATGACAACAGCGACTGACTGTAACCACTGAATAATTTGTGCTTGGCTTATCATATTGAAACCTTAATTAATTAAATTTATAATCGTATAATTAAAATGCTCAAAGGCAACAGGAAATAACTCCTTTAAACGTACATCAACTTTTCTATTTGCGTTCAAACAAGTGAATCATAGGATTGTTATCCTCTAATAATTGCTCCAGTGACTGGGATGCCTCAGCCTTTTGACGAACGTGAGCATCAATAAAAAGACCAATCACTTCAGCCATAACATCACGAATTTTATTTTCTGGTTGAGTTGCCGGAAAATCAAGAAAAGCTTGACCTGTGGTTGAGTCAAAGGGTTCAGCAATAGAAAAATGATTACTCCCTTCTATAACGACTAGATAATTGTCATTTCTTCCTCCAGTAATCGCTTCGGAGAATGTCCGAACAACTGACGTTGTGGCATCTGTTGAGGTGATACCATAACGATGACTACTGTGAGCAATCACGCCATCGCATGTACCGCCCATAAGCAGTAAAGGAGTTAAATCAGGTAACGGTAAAATCGTCCCAGGTTTATACCCCATGTTTACCCCTCCCATGGTATGAACGCCATAGGCAAATGCGGCGACAACTTGGGGAAAAAATTGGGGGTTTGCACTTTCAATAGCGACTCTACCACCAGCGGAATGTCCCCCTAAAATAATCTGCTGGAGATTCAGCATTCCCGCTAGAATTCCTTGAGCTTGTAACTGTTCCAATTCAGCCAACAGCGCTGGTAAAGCCGAAGTTGAGGGACGAGTTCCGTAGGTTTCTGGTGTCCAGGAGGTCAGATCAACTCCAGGAGTCAAGCTGACGATTCCCGGTATATTTTCTGCTACCCAGTTAAATGTAACCACAACCAATCCGCGTTCGGCTAACTTCACCGCCAGCCATTGATAAATCTCTAGGCTACAATTAACACCGCTAAAGAAAATTACCACCGGAAAGGGGGCTTGTTGTGAGTCCACAGGGACAGTTCCCCAGTTGCGTTCTAGTTCACCCCCCGACATCTTGGCTGGATAGGTAATTTTCAGGTGAATTGTATTGTAAGGAGGTTGAGCCGTATCAACTTGTACCGCTCTAAAAAAAGCACGAATTGTCATAATTATTCTTGTCTTATACTTTTGGACGATAACTCTAAATCCCCCAACGCCAACAGGGTGTTTTTACGGGTGCATCCCAATATTTAATCAGCTCATCATCCATCTTAAGTAGAGTAATCGAACATCCCTGCATTTCCAGAGAGGTAATATAGGAACCCACGAAGTTTCTAACAATCTTCAGTCCTTTCTTCTCACATATTTCTGCCAGCTTACGATAGACGATATACAATTCCGACAAAGGTGTACCCCCCATACCATTGACAAATGCCAAAACAGAATCCCCCTGCTCAAAAGGCGAGTCAATCAGTTCTCTGTCTACCCATTCTCCCTGTTGTTGATTCCACTCCCGCACGGTGCGCTGATAGGCTGAATCTTCGATAATTGACAACGCCAACATTTCTGTAATTTCATCCGCCGACTTGATCGACATTCGTTGTCGCCCCGGTTCTCCATGAATCCCAATTCCCACTTCTATTTCTGCTTCAGATAAATCAAACGTAGGACTCCCCTTAGCCGGAGTTGTACAAGAGGTTAACGCCATACCCATACTGCGTCCATTCAGATTCACGCGACGGCAAAGTTCAGCCAATTGCTGTAAATTGTACCCTTGTTCAGCCGCTGCACCACATATTTTTTCCGCTAATACCGTTGTACCAACGCCGCGACGCCCTTGAGTATAAAGACTATCTTTAACCGCCACATCGTCATCAATTAAACTATTAAAAACCGGGATACCTTCTGAATATGCTAGTTCCGCCGCCATCTCGAAGTTCATCACATCGCCGGAATAGTTTTTGACAATATTAAGAACCCCAACGCCACTATTCACTCGTTTGATCGCTTCTAACATTTGATCCGGAGTGGGAGAAGTAAAAATTTCACCCGGACAAGCCGCATCTAACATACCCATACCAACAAAACCACTGTGCATAGGTTCATGTCCACTCCCGCCCCCAGACACTAATGCGACTTTACCGGGAATTGGCGCATCAGCACGATAAATAAAATGTGGATCAAAATCAACCTTAATCAGATCAGGATACGCCAATGCCATCCCTTCTAGACTCTCTCTGACTACATTATCCGGATTATTAATCAGTTTTTTCATCAGCTTTTAACTTTTAAAATTTAATTCTTAATCCTTCACGCACGTCGCTCAAAGACATAGTTTTGAGTTCTATCATTCCCAGTTATTTTTGAATATAAAATTTTGATTCAAATCATTTAACCCCCTCTGCGCCCCTCTGCGCTAACCTCTGCGCCCTCTGCGTTAAAAAACCACAACATTGATAGAATCAGACAAATACCATAAATTAACCCATTATTTTCAACCGCCCCGCCACATAGCTTTTCACCGCCTCAGCCGAATCAAACTGTAACACCTCCGGCGCGATCGCATCAACGTCTGCCATTGTCCAGAGAGCAAGCCCCGCCTTAATTCTGGGTATCGCGGCTGGATTCAGACTCAACTCATCCACACCTAACCCCACTAAAATGGGTATCGCTAAAACATCCCCAGCTAACTCCCCACAAACAGCAACAGAAATCCCCACTTTATGGGCAGCCTTTACCGTCTGCTGAATCATTCGCAGCACCGCAGGTTCAAAGGCATCAGCTAAGGCTGTTACCTGAGTATTCGTGCGGTCAGCCGCCATGACATATTGACTCAAATCATTCGTGCCAATACTGAAAAAGTTTACCTCTGCTGCCAGTTTATCCGCAAGGGCTACCGCTGCGGGAACTTCTACCATAATCCCAATTTCAATGGTCTCATTAAAGGGAATCTCTCTTTCGCGTAAATCAGCCTTCACCTGGGCAATTAGCTGTTTCGTGGCGCGGATTTCCCCGACTGAGGTAACCATGGGCAATAAAAGTTTAATCGGATGTTCATGACTTGCCCGAAGAATGGCACTCAACTGAGTTTTAAATAAGTCGGGACAGTCGAGTAATACTCGAATTCCCCGCCATCCTAAAAAGGGATTATCTTCTTGAGTTTTATCCAGGTAAGGGAGAGACTTATCGCCGCCAATATCTAGGGTACGGATAATCAGAGGATGCGGCGAAATAATTTGGGCGATCGCGCGATAGATTTCTTCCTGTTGTGCGGCTGTTGGTGCTTCCTCTTTCTTCAAATACAGGAATTCACTTCGTAGTAATCCTACCCCATCTGCACCATTGGATTGGGCAAGTTGGGCATCAGTGACATTAGCAATATTTGCCATAACGTTTATCCGATGTCCATCGCGGGTGCTAGCGGGTTGTTGGGCTTTGGCTTTTAACGCTGCTGCGGTGGCTAACTGCTTGTCTCGCAGGGTTTCGAGTTGCTGAATTTGGGCAGTATCGGGTTCTATCCAAATCTGACCCGTTTCTCCATTTAAGCCAATTACTGTACCATTTTCTAGGCGTAATAGGTCATATCCTACACCCATAACCGTGGGAATACCCCGCGATCGCGCTAAAATTCCTAGATGAGAGGTTGCGCCTCCAGTGGCGGTACAAATCCCCATAATGTTTGTTAAATCAAGCTGCATCAGTTGTGAGGGACTTAAGTCGTTTGCCACTAAAATAGTCGGATTTGATAATTGAAGAAGCGGTAATTCTTCCCCGATCAGCAGCCGCAGTACCCGTTGTCCCACATCCGCAATATCAGCCGCCCTAGCTTGTAAATAGGAGTCTTCTATCTCTTGATAAGAAATAATTGTCTCATTGATAACCGCTTGCCAAGCAGCAACAGCACTTTTTTGTTCATCAAAAACATGTTGATGAATCGCATCCAGTAATAGGGGATCAGACAAACAGAGTAAATGAGCATCAAATATGGCAGCTTCGGCTTCTCCAGTTACCTTTGCTGTCTTTTGACGGATTTGCTGAATCTCAGATTTAGCGGTTGAAAGGGCTGTCTGTAATTGTTGCCATTCGGCTTCAGGATTATCCGTGAATTGTGCGGCAACGGGGAGGGAGAATTGAGACAGGATACTCTCATTTTTTTTTCCATCCTGTAAGGAATCAACCGGATAGAATAGAATCGGTGCGATCGCGATTCCTGGGGAGACGGGGATACCGGATAAATTATGGGGAATTGACGGTTGAGAATCGGAATATCGGGATTTGCTGTCTGATTCGGTAAATTGATCAGGGTGAGGGCGCAAGCCTTGCGCCCCTACCGCCCCTACCGCCCCGACATTTTGAATGGAGTCTGACTCACCAAATTTATTCTCCACCAGTTGTTGTAAGGCACTCAAGGCAGCGGCTGCATCACTTCCGGCGGCAGATATGGCTATTTCATCTCCCTGACGCACCCCTAAAGTAACCACCTGATTAATGCTTTTGCCATTAACTTTTTCAGTTCCTTTGGTAATATTTTGTAACCCGATTTGAGACTGAAATCGGGAACTTGTGGTCACAAATTGAGCGGCTGGACGCGCATGTAATCCGAGGGGATTTTGCACCATTAAATGTATTTCCTGGGTGATTTCTGCCGATTCTATCGGTGATGGTTTCGGTGACACTGAACTTGGATGTTCAACCGATAACTGAGAGGCTTTGGCTGTTAAGGCATTCTGGGCTGCTGCGATTACCGCTTCCAAACTTGCTCCCGTAGCGGCTTGCACGGCGGCGGCGATGGTTCCTTCTACCAGGGGGGCTGCACATAATTTTACATTGGCTTGTTGCTCTGTTGTCAACAACTCCCATGCCATTTCTGCACTGAGGACAGCGCTACCCAAGTCCATCAGCACCAAGACCCCATCTTGACTATAAACGGATGCGATCGCCTCTTGAATTGCCATCACATCTGTACCCAAGGGATTTTCAGCATCATCGATTCCGGCTGCACTAGCCAGAGGTACGGCGTTTTGTACCATTTGCCTTGCTAATTCTTGCACTCCTGCGGCGAGGAGGGCACTGTGAGAAACAATGACTATTCCGACCATACTCCTACATAAAAGCTACTCAAAGCCAATTAACCCTAGTCAAACCTAAGCTTAATGTTACCGTCATTTGTCCTTTGAACTGTTGGATGTGATATTATTCATCTCCAGGGGGTAGAGGTTCAGGTCGTACTGTTAATTCCAAGGTTTCACCATTCCGTTGTACTTCTAAGAGTAAAGGATTATCAACACCATTGGCTTCAACTAACTGCTGAACGGTTTCCGCCTCGGTCACGGATTGATTGTCAATTTCTTGGATAACATCACCCGCTTGTAATCCCGCTTCATCAGCCGGAGAATTCGGTACAACCCGAACAATCAGGATGCCGTCGTCTAAAGAGCGGCTGTTCGCTTTTCCGGTTGCTTCTGGCTCAAACGATTGGGATGGCGATCGCAGGATTTTGATTTCATGCTGCTTTATTCTCCTTATGGTGCAAATGAGTCGTATAGTTCTTGTTTAAGATTTAGCGGTTCACCGCCGTATTTGTCATCTGTCTAAAGAGTTCTATAGTCTAGATTAGAGCTAACCCCGTTCAGGGCGATTGAAATCGCGGCTACTTGAGAATTAATTTCTGACTGATTAATTAAATAAAACCGGCTTATCTTGGTTTCCGATGAAGTACAAGTTTTCAGTCCGCGAAGGCGGACTTTGTTTGTGTAGCTGCGAATTCCATTCGCCCAATTTGGTTTAAAATTGTGGGAGAGATTTTATGATTGAATCGGGCGCACGTCGGTTTGAATCGGGCGCACGTCGGTGCGCCCCTACGATTTACGGATTACCCAGCATAGGTAACTAATGTAGCGGATATTCATCAAATTATACATAACAATGGATAAATGACTAATGACCCATAACTGATGGATATCCAACTCCTCCTAATTACCCTATTTGCTGCTACTCTCACCATGCTGGCGACAGGTTTGGGTGCTGTACCCTTTTTCTTTTTTCCTAATCTATCCTCACGTTGGTCTGAACGCGGTTATGCTTTTGCCAGTGGGGTTATGCTTGCTGCATCGGTTTTTGACCTGATTTTTCCGGCAATTCAACGCGGCGGTTATATACAGGGGGTCATTGGGTTAGTTGTTGGTACTATCTTTTTTATTATCAGCGAATCCTGGCTAGGCGATCGCGAACCGAAAATTGGAGAAATCCGGGGAGCTTCCGCACGGCGAGTGCTTTTAATTCTGGGAACGTTGTTTATTCATAGTTTCCCTGAAGGTGTAGCGGTGGGTGTGGGATATGGTGCGGGTAAAACTTCCTCACAATTAGGTCTTTTGTTAGCCCTGGCAATTGGCATCCAAAATATCCCCGAAGGCGTAGCGGTTGCTCTGCCTTTGCGGGCTGAAGGTGTGCCTGTTTCCCGTTGTATTCTTTGGGCAATTTTTTCCAGTTTACCTCAACCGATCGCAGCTATTCCAGCTTTACTCGCGGTGTCGTTATTCCAGCAGCTATTGCCTTATGCTTTAGCATTTGCGGCGGGAGCGATGGGTTTTCTGGTATTTACTGAGTTAATTCCAGAAGGGTTAGAAGGGGGGCGTCGCCAGGAAACAGGAATTATTATTGCGTCGGGGTTTTTGCTGATGATGCTGATTCATACGTTGGTTTAATTGGTCATTGGTCATTGGTCATTGATCCTTTGTCCTTTGTCCTTCGTCAGAGTTTTCGGTGACTCCCTTTTTAAAGTTCAATTTTTCCCTACACCCTACACCCTACACCCTACACCCAGTAGTACCTTCAAGTCCCTTGTCACCCCCTCAGCCCTCACCCTCTCACCCCCTCGCCCTCTCACCCCATCTCCCCAATACTTATTCAGCAGACCCTACTTAGCTTTTTTGTATCGCCGTAGCCCTTTATCCAACTCCATTGCCCAAATCACAATCGTACTCATGGCGAGACTGATGCCTAAATCATACAGTGACAACCCTGTGGTAGTAAAAATATCCTGTAAGAAGGGGACATATACCACCGCCAGTTGTAATAAAAAGGTTAAAATAACCGCGCCTAACAAGGGCTTATTTGAAAGTAAATTTAAACGAAATATGGATTCTCGCTCCGATCGCATGCTTTGAGCCAAACCGATGCGGGAAAATGTCAATATACTAAATACCATCGTTTGCCAAGCCGCTTGACCCGTAAACCAATAGTGATAATCAACGACTAATAAAACCAGTCCCAGCAGTAACCCAATCCAAACAATATCTCGACCAACCCCCCGACTAAAGATACTCTCTTGCGGATTATGAGGTGGACGGGACATGACATTCGGCTCCGCTGGTTCGACGCCTAATGCCAATGCTAACAATCCATCAGCCAATAAATTAATCCAGAGAATTTGTAAGGGAAGCAGCGGTAAAGGCATTCCTAAAAATGGCGCTAAGATAATTACCCACAGTTCACCACAATTCCCGGTTAATGTATATTTAATAAACTTACGGACATTATCGTAAATCACTCGTCCTTCTTGAGTCGCTGCTACAATCGTGGCAAAGTTATCATCCAACAGCACCATATCGGCGGCTTCTTTCGCCACATCTGTACCCGTTAACCCCATGGCTACGCCAATCTCAGCTTTTTTCAAAGCAGGTGCATCGTTGACACCATCCCCTGTCATTGCCACAACCTGTCCCCGATTTTGCAGCGCTTGGACAATTTCTAATTTGTTCTGGGGTGAAACTCTGGCATAAATAGACACCTGATCAACTTTTTCGGTTAACTCTGAGGCGGATAGTTTTGCCATATCCTGACCTGTTAGCATTAAACCATTGGTAGAAATACCTACGTCCGAGGCAATATGGCGAGCGGTTAGGGGATGATCACCAGTAATCATGATTGGACGAATTCCCGCTTTCTGACAGGTCAAAACTGCCTGTTTAACTTCCGAACGGGGCGGATCAATCATGCTAATCATACCGATGAAAATCAGGTCTTTTTCGAGAATATCCTCGTCTCGTTCTAGGGGAAGTGTGGCGAGGAGGTGAGAGTCTACAGGACGAACGGCGATACCCAGGACACGGATGCCATTTTCAGCCAGTTGGTTGTTGGCATGAGAAATTTGCTCATACCAGCTATTATCTAATCGAGTAATCTGATCATCGAGCCAAACCTGGCTGGAAATCTCTAAGAGACTATCAACCGCACCTTTGGTAAAGGCAATATAAGGCGTATGATTAAACCGTAATTCCCAAGGCTGAAGCCAACTTAATTCCTCTGGACGTTTATCGGCGGTGGTGGGGAGTTCGTGAACTGTAGTCATCCGCTTGCGTTCCGCGTCAAAGGGAACCTCGGTGATTCGCTCAAACCCATGATCTATATCCGTTTTCCATAAACCAAAACGGGTGGCGGCGACAATCAGAGCGGTTTCTGTGGGATCTCCGAGAACCTGGATTGGGTTGGCTCGCTCCAGATGGAACTCCACGATCGCATCATTACACAGCGTCGCCGCCGTGAGTAGTAAGGCGGCTGTGGGTTCTTCTTTTAACAGTTGCGACTGTTCATCCTTTTCCGAGGGCATCATTAACGCATCGAGTTCTGGCATGGTTAACTCAATTTGCTGCCCAATCATGTCCAGACGAGTCACGGTCATTCGATTTTGGGTGAGGGTACCGGTTTTGTCTGAACAAATCGTGGTGACTGAACCCAAGGTTTCTACAGCGGGTAATTTCCGAATCAGGGCTTTCTGTTTCAGCATCCGTTGAGCGCCCAATGCCAAAGCAATAGTGACGACGGCGGGTAATCCTTCAGGAATCGCCGCTACCGCTAAACTAACTGCCATGAGGAACATTAAGCGCACCGATTCGCCTTGGAGTAGCCCCAACCCAAAGATAACCAGAACTAGAATTAAAATCGCGATCGCTAATACCCATCCCAGTTGATCTAACCGTTGCTGGAGGGGGGTAGCATCCCGTTCTATCCCCTGAATCGCTTTGGCAATCTGCCCCAGTTCCGTCTTCATGCCTGTTTCGGTGACGACGGCTAATGCCCGCCCATAACTAATAACTGTACCCATATACGCCATGTTCTGTCGTTCTGCCAGAGGCAGATTCGCCGTGGCAATCCGTTGGGCAAATTTATCGATGGGTTCAGATTCCCCGGTGAGGGAGGCTTCTGAGGTGCGGAGGTTGGTACTTTCGAGCAACCGACAGTCAGCCGGGACTAAGTTTCCAGATTCTAGGATAACGATGTCCCCTGGTACCAGTTCACGAGCGGACAGTTGTTCCAGGATGCCATCGCGACGCACTTTCACCGTAGGAACCGCCAGCTTTTTCAGCGCCGCGATTGACTGTTCAGCTTGGTATTCTTGGCGAAAACCGAGGATGGCATTAAACACCACAATCGCAAAAATCGCGATCGCATCCTTATATTCACCTAACACCGCCGAAACCACCGCCGCCACAATCAACACCACCACCACGGTTGCCGTAAACTGCTCCCAGAGAATTTTCCAGGGACTTTCCAGGGGGCGATCGTTTAACTCATTGAGTCCGTAGATGTCCTGACGTTGACGAGCCTCGTTGTGACTTAACCCGATGGCGGCATCGGTATTAAGCTGTTTGAGAACATCGACAAGATTAAGAGTATACCAGGTAGTCATTGGTCATTCGTCCTTTGTCCGTTGTCCTTTGTCATTAGTCCTTTGTCTTTTGTCCGGTTCAAAAATAGCCAATGACCAATGACTAAAGATTTAATCCTCTAAATCTTCATTACTTGCCACACTACCGCCACTAACGGTTACCAAGTCAATTTGCTGACGGTAATAATCCACGCTCTTGACTTGAACTTCGACATGATCGCCCAATCGATACGCTGTGCGGTTTTTGCGACCGACTAAACAAGCATGGCGAGAGCGATATTCGTACCAGTCATCTTTTAGGGAACTGACGTGAACCAATCCTTCCACTAACAAATCTTCAATTTCCACAAAGAAGCCATAGGATTGCACGCCTGTAATCAAACCACTGAAGACATGACCCGTGCGTTCTTTCATCTGTTCGGCTTTTTTCAAGCCCTCTAAATCAATCTCCGCATCTTCAGTGAGTTTTTCCCGGTCATTGAGATGGGGAATCAAGGTGCTTAATTGACTTTCTAACTCCTGTTGAGTGTCAGGGGGTAAAACATTCCAGTTAATATTGCCATGGGCGCTACTATGGTGGAGATTGACCCGATCTTTCGACCGAGTGGTACGGCGATCGCGTCCTTCGCTAAAGGTGTACTCTAAAACCCGTTGAACAAATAAATCCCCATAGCGCCACACGGGGGAGACGGCGTGGCTATAGCTGGTATCCAAGGCTAAACCAAAGTGTAATCCAGGCTTAGAACCATAGGCGATCGGTTTTAAGGTTCCCTCAAGTAAGTGATTCAGAACTTTAGCCGCCGTTGATTTCGCCAAGAGTTGGGTCAAGCGCTGATAATCTTGGGACGTGACATCCTCCTCCAAGGATTGCTCGACATCCAGTCCCAAATTGCTGGCTAACTTGAGTAAATCTTCCAGTCGTTCTAAATCGGGAGTTGGATGAACACAATAAATCCCTGGCAAGGATAAAGCGTGTAAATGGGACGCCACCACTTGATTTGCCAGGATCATCAGTTCTGCTAAGAGCGATCGCAACGGCATCGAACCCGAAACCATGATCGCCCCGTGCCGCCCTTCATCTTTACTGTGGGGAAGGGGTCGGGCAATGGCTTCTTTGGGCAGTGTTCCATTCAATTCAAAGGCGCCTCGTTGCTGTCGCACGGCTCTGAGTGCTGGAGATAAGCTGAAGAAGAGTTGCTTGAGTTTGTCTACAATCGGTGCGAGTTCGGGTTCGCTTTCTTCATGTCCGCCCAACAACGCTTGTGCCTGTTCATAACTGAGTTGGTGATCCACTTGGATGACACTGGGTTGAATTTCAAATTCTACCAGTTGTCCAGATTCGGTTAACGTTAGCAGCACGGACTGGGTTAAGCGATCTTCACCGGGAACCAGAGACACCTGAGATAAAAGTTTTTCCGGGAACAGAGGCAGAACCGTATCACCTAAATAAACAGCCGTTCCTCGCTTGCGTGCCTCTCTATCCAGGGGTGAATCGAGGGGTATCCAATGAGCGACGTCGGCGATATGAATGCCTACCTGCCAATTTCCGGTTTTGGTTTTTTCCAGGGTTAAGGCATTTTCAACAATGGCGCTATCTGGGGAGTTTGATTGGTCTTCAATCGTCATCGTCAGCCGCTGTCGCAAATCCAGGCGCTTTTTTAAGTCGGTTTTGCGGAGGGAGTCGGGTAAGGCTTCGACGGCTTGCACTATGGCGTCAGGAAACTGGCGGCGGAGATCGTGTTTACAACAGACGATATCCGTATCGGCGGCGTCTTCGGCATCACTCCCTAGGACGCGAGCCACTTTACCTTGAGGGGGGTTTTGTCCCAGGGGATAGCGCAGAACTTGCACATGAACCAGATGATCTACCGCGTTCTCCAGAGGGGCACTATTGGGTCGTAAATCCAGTTCAAATAGCAGACGATCATCCAGGGGAACCGCATGATAACTGCCATCTTCCGCCTGTCTGACTCGTGCTAGTACCGAGGGATTCACTCGTTCGAGAATCAACCGTACCTGTCCTTCTGGAGAACGGCGACGACTTCCTTCTTTGGTCACTTTCACCAAAACGCGATCGCCATTCCAGGCGGTACTCAGATGATTCTTTTGAATGTAAATATCATCAGCACCTTCAACATCTTGAATCGCAAAGCAAAATCCCTTACTCGAACAGCGCAGTTTGGCTTCGACCACATCCTCTTCATAGATGCGTCGATACCGACCCCGTTCTTTGACTAAAATGCCCACTTTCTCCAGCACATCCAGAGCAATCTGGAGTTTTTGCAGACTTTCAGAGTCATGACACCCGAGTTTCTTCTCTAAAACTTTGGGGGCGACTGACTTGTCCTCGGTCAAATTGGAGAGTAATGTAGCGATTGAAAATTCCATCCAACAATCCTTTTTCTTTGATCCGGCGTTTACTTGAATTTGCCTAGTGGCAATACGCTGACGTGAAGGGCGCTCCCATTTAACTGGGGTAACGTTTGCCTTGCCAATGTTATGCCTCGGTACTTTCTCCAGCACACTGGCTTAACCCTGTACACCTGTTTAATGCTGAAGTTCTAGCAGCTCAGGGCTGGCACACACCCCAAGGTAGGAACTTTAACTCTTGGGCATAACGTAGACCATGTAGGTCTTAGGCTCGTCAGGTATGGGCTTTTTCAAGCCCACGGCTGTAAGCCGAGAGGTTCCTGACAGAATGGGATCTGTCAGAATCAAACCGTCTTTTGCTGACGCGATCGCGATCAAGCGGATAGTGTTTGAGCTATCCAGTTTCAGGTTGACGGACACCTATTAACCCACGACCTGTTACGGATAATTGCCTCCAGGCTGGTTTACTGCACAGCCCCATAACTCAATCATTTTTGCTCCATTAAAGTCCGCATCCCCTAGCCATCCACACACCAAGTTTGTGCATTTAAACTGCTTGTTAGTTCTCTGTCCAATATGCAAGCAACAATGACAGGTCTGGCTGGTATAGGCTGGCGGTATGGCGATCATCTCAATCCCTTCCTTTATTCCTTTGTACTCGATGTCAGCCCCCATTGGGCTTTGATGTCGTGGTAACAAACTGCCTGGATTGAATTTCGATTCGTTAGCTTTGGGTTAACTGTGGCATTTATCGCGTTACAAGCGGCAGCAAAACTTCCCGCCGTTTCCATGAGCAGCCTTTGTTGCTCTTCGGTGGGTTGAAGTCTTACAACTATTGTCAATACTTGCTTCACGTTTATCCAAAACTCACGAAAATGAGTATAATTCAAACTTTAACAGACTGGCAATTCCTCCCCGCGTTGAATCACAGATTACAATGGGGGCTTCCTTGCCGGAGTAGGTGAGTTACACTCAACTGGGACAGTATGTCATTATTGTAGATTCTCGTGTCCCTACCTTGGAAGTCAACTGTCAAAAGTTATGCATTTGTGGCGTTAAATGTCTGTTGGTATGCCGAAGTGCAACAGACGCCAAGAATTGGTAAATTTGTACTAAATCGCCGTTGATTAAAGGGTAGCTTGCACTTACCCCTTCTTGTCCTAGGGAGTTTCCCAAGCCCCAGGACTGTGCTTCGGGTCTATGTAACATTATGTTACATGTTTGTGCAGACAGGCTCTCATCGTACTAATACGACTGTCGCTGTCTATGCCAACTGTCCAAAATGTACCCTGTCCATGTACCGCGTTAAGTCAGTTTTATGAATCCTACATTGAATAAATTTCGAGTTTCTTATCCTCAAGGGAGCCTGATCAGTGATCTTTTAGCGATCGATCATGGTCAATATATTGTGCGCGTCAGCGTGGAAATTGATGGTGTCACCCGATCAACGGGTCTAGCGGCGGCTCAAACGGTGGAATTAGCAGAAGACCAAGCCAGACAACGAGCGATAACCGTATTAGGGGTTGATCGGGAGAATGCAACAGACACCGAAACATCTCCACCTCATCGCCACACCCAAACGCCAGTGGCGGCGGAACCGGAAATTTCCTCATCTCCTCAGTCGAGTCCCAACTCCGCTCCCGCTTTTGCCGCAAAACGTTTAGCATCAACACCGGAGGTTAAAGACACTTCCAGTCCTCGTCCCCTAGAGACTCAGCCGATATCAGCACAACCCACTTCACCCCCCGAACCGACAGAACCCCTCCCAGAGACGGTTGAACCACCTTCCCCAACGGAGAAAAAACCCACCCCAACCTCTGAACCGACAGTAACGTTTCCAGAGACGGTTGAGCCACCTTCCCCAACGGAGAAAAAACCCACCCCAACCCCTGAACCGACAGTAACGTTTCCAGAGACGGTTGAGTCGCTGTCCATAACCGAGGACGTATCAGCCTCACAGACGCCTCTGTTTCAGGAACAGACACCTACCCCAGTGGACGTAACTCCGTCTTCGTTAGAGCCAGACTCAACACCCCCTCCATCTCATACACCTACACCACAGGAAGCTGAAGCCGATATCCAGAGTCAACCCAAATCCGAAACACCCACTGACATGTCCGATATTATTGCCCGAACCAGTGTGGAAATGAAACGGCTGGGGTGGACGACTCAACAGGGACGAGATTACCTAGTTGAAACTTATGGTAAGCGATCGCGTCAGTTGTTAACCGATGAAGAGTTACTCGACTTCTTGCATCATCTCGAATTAGAACCGACACCCGAATAATCAGATTGAGTTTACAGGGGCGGGTTTAGTTTTCGTCTTGCTGTTGATGATCACGTTGGTGCAAAACCCGCCCAGACCGATGTGTAGGGACGGGTTTCACTCTTGCCATTAAATTGGCTAACCCACCGTCACGGGAGTCCGGGTGGCGGAAGGACGCCGATTAATCACCTGATCAATTAAGCGGTACTCCTTAGCTTCCTCGGCTGACATAAAGAAGTCCCGTTCTGTATCTTCAGCAATTCGATCCAGGGGTTGATCGGTATGTTCAGCCAAAAGCTGGTTGAGGCGTTGTTTGTGATACAGAATTTCTTTTGCCTGAATTTCAATATCACTCGCCTGTCCTTGAGCGCCGCCTAAAGGCTGGTGAATCATAATTCTGGAATGGGGTAAGCTCATCCGTTTACCCTTTTCTCCAGCACTCAGGAGAAACGCACCCATACTTGCCGCCAAACCCACACAGATGGTGCAGACATCGGGACGGATTTGATTCATGGTATCGTAAATCCCCATTCCTGCGGTTACGGAACCGCCTGGGGAGTTGATGTAGAGATAAATGTCTTTTTCGGGGTCATCGGCTTCTAGGAACAAGAGTTGAGCCACAATTAAGTTAGCTAAATCTGAGTCAACCTGTTGTCCTAGAAAAACGATGCGTTCTCGCAGCAGACGAGAGTAGATGTCAAAAGCGCGTTCACCGCGACCCGATTGTTCGATAACTGTAGGAATCATGCCAATTACGCTAATCTTAAGCTGATATTCTTTTAGATTGTAGCGATTCATGAACCGCGCCTTACTTCGTGAAGACGCGGATTGCCAAATGGCTTACGTGTCGCACGGATTTTACCCACTGTCTCGATTGGAGGGCAAGAGGATCAATGTATGGAATTTCCTGAAGCTCTGAGTATTATAGGGTAAATGTAGATGCACCCCAGATATATACACTAACCCAACTCGTTCAGAATGAGATGAGGGGTAATACCCCCACCCCCAACAGAAAAATTCAGGTTCTAATAAGCTGACAACTACCAGACTGCTATGGCTCGCAAAAAAAAATCCAGCCGCAAAAAAACCAACAACGAATCTCTGAGGTCGAATGTTGCTGAAACCACAGAGAAATCCGAATCCAGGGAAACAGTTGAGGAATCACCCCAGAACAGTGAGGTTAATCCTCCTGCTACTGAGGAGTCAACCCAGAGTTCTCAGCCAGCCCGTCCTCCAGCTACAGAAGAAACAACCGAGTCAACCTCGGATTCTGCTCCAGCTAATCCTCCCACAGCAGAAGAAAAGGAACCCGATGAGTCAACTCAACCTTCTGCCCTAGCCCGTCCTCCAGCTAGAGAGAATAAACCGGATGAGTCAACTCAACCTTCTGCCCCAGCTAAAGAGAAGAAACCCTATCTAGTCATTAAACCCAAACCTATCCCCGCCAAATCCGTTGAAAAGAAACCATTACCCCCTCCGGTTACAGAAGCGACAAATGAGGCTGGTGAACTGTTTCACAAAGGCGACTCAATTACGGTAAAAGCGCCTTGGGGAGGTGAGGCAACAGCAGAAATTGTAGACTTTTATCAAACCCACAGTGGCAAGATTTGGGCGCAATACAATCCCTTGGACTCTCAACCGAACTGGACTTGGCATAGCGGATGTATTCGTAGCAATCTTTTGGCAAAAGCCACACAAACTGCTCAAGAATGATGAAAGACGACGGAAAGATTGTTCGCAGGCATGGGATAGATTTGATCCAAGACGAGATGGTGATCTTGGGCGATTGCCACAACATCCTCAAGGTCACGCACACCCCAGTCTGGGTTAGACGCCTGCAATGAGGCATCAAAGGCAGCATTACTGGCAGCAGTATGCTGTCCATTGCGCTTGAATGGTCCATATAAATAGAGAATGCCCCCGGCAGGAAGCAAACGACTTGCCCCAGCTATCAGTCCCCAGCAAGCTGACCAGGGGGCAATGTGAATCAGATTAATGCTGACTATCGCATTCAAGGGTGAGGTGTCCCCATCAACAGACGACTCCTTCTCGACAGACCAACTCGGTGTCCGCACATCGATAGCTAGGGGTGGGTAAAGATTATCCGTAGGTTCATAGGTAGACCATGCGGCAATGCTGGCACGCATCTGAGGATTGGGATCAGAGGGTAACCATTGACGCGGCTTTAGACGTGGGGCAAAGAAAACAGCATGTTCTCCAGTGCCACTGGCGACTTCTAAAACTGTACCTTTTGCGGGCAGTACCCGACGTAGAATTTCCAGAATCGGTTCGCGGTTGCGTTGAGTGGCAGGTGCATATTGCCGTGCATCATTCGTTATACTCATAATTTATGCTTATTGATTAGACTTGCCTCATTTCTATCACTTTCCCAGTTCCTCATCTGTGTTGATCAGCAGCCCAGAAGTACGCATCAGTAAGGTAGAACCGAGATCATGGTATAGAAGTGTTTTGGGAGCCAGCCCGAGGTTGCCGGGGACATTCGATGGGGGCGATCGCGAATGTAGTCTCTATAACAGTTAGTTTATAAGCATCTGGGTCTTTGGCGGCTAGAAATTTATGGTTTTATCAGTTAAAATAATATATATAAAGAGCAGCTAAGGGTAAACACAGCAAGAGTCATCTACCAAACGTTGACCAATACGAACGGTACAGCGTCGGCTTGAGGAATGACCTCCAAGCCTTTCTAAAAAGAGCTTGCTACTAACTGGCTCAACCACAGAACCCCTTGCTCAAAACGATATACCAACTCTTCTGTTACCCCTTTTAGCAGCTAACCCTGTTTAAAGTTGTAGGAAAGCCAATTCTTCATTAAGCCGAGTGACTAGACTGAAAAACTCTCAGAATTGAGTTAAGCGCAGAGAACAACGTTTGACTTGATTCTGTAGATGTTGCCTTTGGGTAGCGTCCAATCAAACAACATCTTTGCTTCTTCCTGATTAAAAATTTTATAGCAATCGATTTTAACATGCTGTAACCGGAATAAACGGCTAGATTCCGGCTCAACTCGGCATTGGGGTGCTGTGATCTACCGATTGGTACGCTATCTGAACTTAAGCCCCCCTATGTAAGATTTGCGATGAAAACGATTAAACCCACTAACTCGGAAACATCAACCTTTCAAAACCCCACTATCCAACCCCGTCTAATTCTCCAAGCCATTGCCTTTACTCTGATTTTGTCCTTTAGTGTGGGTCATCTATCCCCCAAGAATAAAGAAATGACGAATCAGTCTCCTCAGGTAAATCCTCAGCTATCTACGGCGATTGGTCATATTGTTTTGCAACATGCATCCGAGCATACGCGAGTGCCTTCCTCAAAACTTAACCTGGTTGAGGTGCAACCCCATACCTGGTCTGATGATTGTCTAGAATTGGTGGAGGCAGAAGCTTCTTGTCAGCCGATGCCTGTATCTGGATGGCAAGTGGCTGTTGCCAAGGGACAACACCGTTGGATCTATCGCACCGATGCTTCTGGTTCCATCGTCAAATTAGAAAGCAGTAATGTTGATCCGGCGAGGGAACAGGCAACAGGGAACAGGGAACAGTAAAGAATATCCTTTCCCTGCCCAAGGTAGCTGCTATAAGCTGAAAGTCCCATTACCTGCCTCGACAAACCCTACCCGACGCTTCAAACTAATCAGAGACGTCCCAATCTGCTGAAATTTCCGGCGATCGCGCAGGTAGAGGGAAGAGTGCCTGAAACGCCGCCTGACGCTGGGGTGAGGGTTCTGGAGCGTTGTCCCACAGGGTTTCGTAGAAAAAGAATGACACCCCAGCAAATCCTCGCTGACGCACAGCTTCAACTTGCTGTTGAATTTGTGATAACGAAATCGGCTTATTTTTTAATCCGACTAAAATCCCGATCCCCACAGGGATATGGCGTCGCGCCGCCTGGACTTCCGGCTGTTCGAGTTCTGCAATAAACCGATCAAAGTCATTGCGATAAATCTGGACAATCAATTCTTCGACTAAACCCCGGCGTTCCCAGGTATACCAATCAGCAAGAAAGAATTCATAGGAAAAATCTTGAGGATTGGGAGACAGGGAGATAATCACATCCGACTTTTGCGCTTTAATCGCTCGGAAAAGTTGGGTTAAGTAATCGGTAATTTTGTTTGCCCGCCAACGTACCCACTCTGGATCTTTGGGATCACGGGGAGGGGATTGACCTTGATGCTCTTGTTGATAAAGCTTAACTGTCAAGGGATCATAACCTAAGTCAGAGGGCAAGCCGAAGTGATCGTCGAATTGAATCCCATCAATATCATAGTTGTTGACTAACTCAACCACTAAATCCTGGATAAACTGCTGCACTTCCGGGTGAAAGGGATTGAGCCAAACGCGATCGTGACTTCCTTGTTGTTTAATCTTCACACCTTGGCGATTTTGCGTCAGCCAATCAGGGTGACGTTGAGCTAACTCTGAGTCAGCTGGTGCCATAAATCCAAATTCAAACCAGGGAATCACCCTCATCTCTTTTTGATGGGCGTGTTGGATGATTTCCTTGAGCATATCTCGTCCTTGGGTTCCCTGATTGGGATCAAGGGATTCATCTAACGGAGTCACCAGTCTCACGGCACGCCCAATTTCCCGTTCGGCAACTTGACTGGGGTAGAGGGTATAGCCCCAATTCCAAACGGTGGGATAGACAGTATTGAAGTTAAGTTGGTCTAGACGTTGAATGGCGTCGGTAATGCCTTGAGTGGAAAATAAGACTTGGCTATCAATATTCGTCAGCCATACCCCGCGTAACTCAGCTTCAGCCGAATTGGGGACTTGAGTATTGTCTTTAGCAATATACTGGGAGGGGATCAATTCAGCGGTTTGAGTCGCTTGACACAAAAAAGCGGCAATCTCAGCCCGACTGGCGTTTTGGTTTGGCTTGAAGGTTTGCACGTTGGGATAATTGACCACAAGCTTATTTTCTACAGCGGCTGCGATCGCGCCTTGGGAATAATTGGGAATCGTGGTAGCATCCTCAAAGGTTGATTGTAAGGTGGCAACGGCAGGTTGCTGGGGAACATACTTCAACCCACTCGCTAGAGAGACTAAGGCTTGCACACGGGGGATCGGTTGATTCGGTTGAAAGATTCCACCCGGATAACCCGCTAAAAATCCAGTTTGATAGGCTTGGCGAATCGCCTGACTTGCCCAATGTTGAGTTGGCACATCGGCAAATTTTCCGCCCGTGCGTATCTCTGGCGCATCCGGAAAGGCTTTACCTAGCATGGCGGCAAATTCAGCCCTAGTGACAGGCGCATCCGGTTGAAAACGACCATCGGGATAACCGCGAATAATCTGCTGCTGTGCTAACTGCTCAATACAGGGTTGCGCCCAATTTCCTTGGATATCGTTCAGCCGCGTTTGAGCATGAGCTAGGGTGGGCAGCCCTAAGGCGAAACCCAAACCAAACATAAACAGAACCATTAACCAAGCCTGATGCCCAAAAGCACGGCTAAATCCCACTAGCCCATCGGCAAAGGCTGTAAATAACGTTTTGACAAATTTTTTCATAAAGTAGCAAGTCGAGAGATATCGCGATTGACAGGCTGCACTCCTTACTGATCAGGAATGACTGACTGAGTTGGGCAAAGGTTGCCAAAGCGACTTGTCGCCGTTAGCTGTCGGATCACGAATGAGGGCATCGGGTTGAGTTTTGAGACTCTGACTGATTCGGAAGGTTAATCGGAAGATTTTTGTATTTGTTGCTACAAACATTTCTGTATTGTTGGTCAACACCATTAGAAGTTGGCAGATAGTTTAATTTTTGTAACATCATCAGGATGGGGTTCTGCCAAGACTTACCCAAAAATTTCACATTTAAAGTGTATTCTGTGAGTAATACTGTCTTTAGGTCAGGAATCTTAGTCGATCTTCCCCTTATGCTGATGATCGCCCCCAGGCGCTTTTAGGATCAACAGACCTAAACGGCTTCACCCATCTCCATCGGCTAGGTTAACAAAACTGGGCGTTAGATGAGTAGAACGGTTCTGTGCGATAAGACAGAAGAGGATAGGGTATACAGCGAGCGTCAGGGGAGATTGAGCGAGTCAGCCTACCATGCGACACCAGAGACTTCCACCCTAGCCCAGGGAATCTGAACTGGATAGAAGTTTTAAGTTTTATTACAATTGAACGGATTGGGGAACCCATTCCTTGTTGTCCTTTATCGGTTTATACTCCTTCATCCAGATGTATTAGAAATTAGGAAGTGGGATTATTTTTTTATTTAAAAGTACAAATAATGCCAGCGAAAAACTCAGATAAAATCCAAGCATTCAAATTAGGACAAACGGTCAGCATCTTCCTATGACTAATATAGAAGCACAAGCTTTCAACCCCAATAACGGACAATCCCTGAGAAAGCTTGCCAGAGCGATCATGATGTCCCAAGGTCACTTTGCCCTGATTTTGGTGTGCTGCAAGTTTTCACCCCAACCGCTATCCGTATTGAACCAGCTACAAGAACTCTCTTCACTTCCTATTCAAGGTGTGATGTTGCGTCCCTCGGTAGATACTTTGTTTACGGCAATTCTCACATCCTTAGATGAACCACCACCACCAGCCGTAGTCGTCTTTGGTCTTGATTCGGTGGTGGCTGTTGATCAAGTCTTGAGTGCGACTAATCTGGTGCGTGAGGAGTTTCGCAAACAGTTCCCTTTTCCACTGGTTTTGTGGATTGATGATCGAATTTTGCAAAAGATGATTCGATTAGCCCCTGATTTTAAAAGTTGGGCAGCGAATCCTATTCGATTGGAATGTTGTAGTCATCGAGCGTTTCACCACGTTTACAAGATGGCTTGCGCTCATGGGAAATAGCAAAACGCTCAGGATGGGATAGGATAAAAGGTGGCTAACTATTAGGATAATTCGGAAAGTCTAGTTAATTATTTATAATTCCACGCTGCGATCGCTAAACATCCCCATCCTATAATAAAGGCGATTCCCCCCAATGGAGTAATTGCACCCAGCCACTTAATGCCACTTAAACTTAAAAAAATCCGAGTTATCGTTAATTTCATAGGAAAGGGGGAGCCAGGATATGGCTGTACAGGGAGACAAGAAAAAAAGGGAATTGCAGACGTAACATACTATTCGGTCGGGGCGGGTTTAGTTACCTTGGGATGAGGGAAAAAACGATAATAGTGAAACCCGCCCCTACACAAAACTCTCCCTCTTCCCCACGGTTTAACTGTTGATCGTTAGCCCATTGAGAGGGCTGACTAGAATTACTGGACTGACGCGGCAGTCTCTAAGCGCCTTCAGTTGCAAGCTGCTTGGGTAAATAACCTAATTCTTCCAGTTTTTGTAGCACTTTGGTGACACTCTCCGATAACTCTTCGAGATCAGTGCGGCATTCCACTTCGGGGTTGAGTGGCGGTTCGTAAGGATCGTCAATTCCGGTAAAGCCGAGAATTTCTCCAGCACGGGCGCGTTTATATAATCCCTTGACATCTCGTTCTTCACAGGTTGCCAAGGGAGCATTAACATAAACTTCTAGAAAATCACCAACTTTTTGGCGTACCTCTTCTCGAATTGCCCGGTAGGGCGAGATAGCCGATACCAAAACGATTACACCATTGCGGGTCAGTAGGTGAGAGACAAAACCGATGCGACGGATGTTTTCGTCGCGGTCTTCTTTGCTAAAACCCAAGCCTTTGGTGAGATTCTGACGAACGATGTCACCGTCTAAGACTTCTAGCTTACACTCCTTCTCTTGCAAGGTTTTGGCTAATGCTTGGGTAATCGTGGTTTTACCCGCACCACTTAAACCTGTAAACCATATCGTTACACCGCGCTGATTCATGATTATTTCTGTCGCTATCCTAAAGCCTACTGTAAGTACAATTTATCCTGTTTTCTCAGGTGAAACACTAATCGTCAAACGGCTGTTTTCTGGAATAACAGCTTGTTTGATGATCAGACTTAGATTTTAACCTGAGTCAAGGAGTTGACAATAGTTTAACTCTATTGTTTCAAGAACCCAACCGACAAAGGTGACATGCTCCCCAACCGAAAACGTTTTGAGCAACTTACAATCGCGAGGCGCATATTGCTGCACCAATTAGCCCAACCTGGGAGTTGATCACAATATGAACCGGAACCTTTTCCAGCAGGGGACTGACCCGACCTTTTTCCGTAAACGTTCGCAAAAAAGTACCATCCTGCATCAAGGGCAAAATCTTAGCCGCAATCCCGCCAGCAATATATAACCCCCCGTAGGGTAAGAGTTTGAGCGCCAGATTCCCAGCTTCAGCACCGTAAGCTTCCACAAACATTTTTAAGGTCTGTTCACTGAGATAGTCACTCTTTTGCAGTGCTGCTTGAGAAATCTCCGCCGCCGGATCAACGCTTTTCTCACTGCGTCCCATTTCCCGTTCCCAGGTTCTGACGACTTGGGCGATATCTGGGGATTCATGGGCAAATTGCCGATCGCGCAGAAATTGGTAAACGGCGACAATTCCTTGACCAGACACGACTCGTTCGGCGGAAATGCGCTGAATATCGTACTTCTCGCGTAAATATTCTAAAAGTTGGAACTCCAGTTCAGTGCGGGGGGCAAAATCCGCATGTCCGCCTTCAGAAGCAAAAACCTGATACCTGTCCTGGTTCTGAATCAGAAATCCTTGTCCTAACCCTGTACCTGCACCAATTACAGCAATTGGCGCATCCGATTGAGGATTAACCTGTTGCAGGGTACATAAATCATCCGCCTCTAAACCGAGAATCCCGTAGCCAACCGCTGCAAAATCATTAAGTAACGTGGTTTTAGCGATCGCGAGTTCTTCCTCTAAGCGTCTAGCGTCCAACACCCACGCTAAATTGGTCAAGTTAGAGGTATCGTTGACCACCGGACCTGCGATCGCAAAACAGGCTTTGGCGATGGTCAGTTTCCGCTGTAACTTTTGTCCCGCTTCTGATAGAAACGTTTGGACGATCGGTACTAAGTCAGGGAAATCACGGCTAGGATAACGGGCTTCATGGAGAACCGATAACGATTCCGACTCTGAATTTTCCACCAGTCGCAAAATCGTTTTCGTCCCGCCGATATCTCCTGCTAGGATTAATGTCATAGAATTTTAACTTTAATGAAATCGAATCACGTCTTCAGTTTGACTGAGGTGGGAAGTATCCCCATTGAGTTCCATCACCCATTTTTCCTCATGACGCACGAGTTTGACTAAACAGCATAACGCCGCGTTCACTTCGGGTTGACCTGGAATTAATCCCCAGGTTGCACCGACAACTGAGGCACCATGACCCACTAATAAGATATCCTCTGCGAATTCTTTGGTCAGCAGATGTGCTGTTTGAGCGGTGCGTTCTAGCACTTTCTCATTTGTTTCTGGATACTGAGGGATGACGCGGGAGGTATAACCCGAATCAATAGAGGGAAAACGCTGTTGTAATTCCTCAACAGACAGTCGTTCTGGCTCTGTTCTCATCCATTCCGGATTCAGCCATTCACTCAAACCCGCCTCTATCTTAATGGGTAAGTCCAGAATCTGAGCAATTTGGTTGGCGGTTTGTACTGTTCGCAAAAACGGTGAGGCAAAAATGTGCTTAATCGTCTTTCCGCGTAACCGTTGACCTAGTTCCCGCGCTTGAACGACGCCATCGTCCGATAAGGGGGGATCATAAGGATGTGCGGCTGTGTTGAACCAGTCAGGGTTAACAAAGTCGAGGCGATTTCCGTGTCGGGCAATCCAGAGGGTTTGAGTCATTCGTTTATGTCCTTCGTCATTTGTCATTCGTCAGGCAATAGGCAATAGGCAATAGGTAAGGTAGAGTTTTGTAGTTAACTTCCCCTGCTGCCCCTGCTTCCCCTGCTTCCTCTGCTCCCCCCGCTTCCAGACGTAGCATGCTACGTCTCTACATTGCTCTCCCCGCTTCCCCTGCTCTAGATGGACGGCTTTTGGTTAAGATATGTTACAATATTTAACGAAGTGTTAGCTCATGTCAGACATAACCGATGAAATAAGCACAGGAAAAAACAAATCGGATAGATAGCCAATTCTAAATCTGGGTTATGGATGGGGGCTTTGACTCACCCAGTCATACATATTTCGAGTTTTCTAATCAATCTATTCCCCCTATTGAAATAAAAATTAACATCTCTCTCATAGAGAAGCGTTCACCCCAACCTGAGGTGAACCCTCCTGAACAGGAGCCGATTTACTTGAACTCCACTCATACTATAGCGATCGCTATGAAAACTGCTCAGACCTCTACAGATCTTGTCCGGACTTACCTCCAAGAAATTGGTCGTGTACCCCTGTTGACCCACGAGCAAGAGATATTATATGGAAAACAAGTCCAGCGTTTAAATGCCTTAGAGCAAACCAAAGAATCGCTGTTTGAAGAACTAGGTTACGAACCAACGCTGTGTGAGTGGGCAAAAGCCTCGTCCCTATCGGAAGCTGAACTACAAGCCTGTATTCAGGCGGGTCAAACCGCTAAGCGCAAAATGGTGGAAGCCAATTTACGTCTAGTGGTTTCCGTCGCCAAGAAATATATCAAGCGTAATGTAGATCTGCTGGACTTAATTCAGGAAGGTACGATTGGCATGCAACGGGGTGTAGAAAAATTTGACCCGACCAAAGGGTATCGTTTTTCCACCTACGCCTACTGGTGGATTCGCCAAGCGATTACCCGGGCGATCGCGGAAAAAGGACGAACGATTCGCTTACCCATCCACATTACCGAAAAGCTGAACAAAATCAAAAAAGCCCAGCGCCAACTCTCCCAGAAGCTAGGGCGTGCCGCCACTATTTCGGAATTGGCGACAGAATTAGACCTCACCCCAAAACAAGTGCGGGACTACCTGGAGAAAGCCCGTCAACCTCTGTCATTAGATCTACGAGTCGGCGATAATCAAGATACGGAACTCGGGGAACTGCTGGAAGACAGCGGACCTTCGCCAGAAGATTTTGCCACCTATTCAGCCATGCAAGTAGATCTGGAGAAGCTAATGGCGGATTTGAGCGAGCAGCAACGTGAGGTATTAATGCTACGCTTTGGTCTAGTCGATGGTCAACCCATGACACTCGCCAAGATTGGCGATCAACTCAAAATCAGCCGGGAACGAGTTCGTCAAATTGAACGGGAAGCGCTGTCTAAGCTTCGCAAGCGTCAAGCCGATATGCGGGAATATATTGCGGTGAGTTAGTCATTTGTCAAAACACTGATTTCACGGATTTATTAGGAAGATAGGGGTAGGGAGGTGAGAGCTTATTGACACTGATTACACAGAGAATTTAGTTCTCTCATCAAGATAGAATGATTGGGATTTTAAGCGTCATTGGTCTTATGTCATTTGTCATTGGTTAGGCTTGAGGACAATATAGATAACTGAATACAAACATCATCAAATCGGAAATACCACCATTGGGACGAAATCGAAAATCGGCAGGTTCATTCACGAGTCTGCCGATTTCATCTGTAGAAAATCAGCGACAAAGCCTCTTAAACTGGTACGCCAAAGCGGGTCGAGACTTGCCTTGGCGAGGTATCAGTGATCCCTATCGGATCTGGATCTCAGAAGTTATGTTGCAGCAAACTCAGGTGAAAACGGTGATCCCTTATTATCACCGTTGGTTGGCTGCATTTCCCACCATCGAGGCACTAGCGACAGCAGATTTACAACAGGTGCTTCTAGCTTGGCAAGGATTAGGATACTACAGTAGAGCTAGAAATCTCCACAAAGCCGCTCAACAAATCATGGAAAACTATGGGGGAATTTTTCCTAATCAACTGAGTGAAGTTTTAGCATTACCCGGAATTGGTCGAACCACTGCTGGTGGAATTCTCAGCGCCGCCTTTAATCAACCTGTGCCAATTCTGGATGGGAATGTGAAGCGAATTCTGGCACGATTGGTGGCTTTACCTGTACCCCCTGCTAAAGCGACGAAACAGCTTTGGCAACTTTCGGAAACATTACTTGATCCCGAACATCCTGGCACGTTCAATCAGGCGTTAATGGATTTAGGGGCGACTCTCTGTACTCCTAAAAACCCCGATTGTTCCCATTGTCCTTGGCAAAGTCACTGTCAGGCGTACAATCTAGGTATTGCATCTAAGTTACCCATGCGTGAAGCTTCTACTCCCTTACCTCACAAAATCATTGGTGTTGCCGTGATTTGGAATGACCAAGGACAA
>NZ_JAVJUO010000008.1:0-63630 GCF_040220555.1 Coleofasciculus sp. C1-SOL-03 | reverse complement strand
CCAAATTACACTTACAAGGAAGCCGATTACTTGAATACTTTGTATCAAGATAATGTTGGTAACACTATAAGTTCTGAATACGATTGGTATCACAAAAATCGTTACGCCACTGATTCTATAGATGGTCATGGAGTAGATGGTAAAGTCTATGCGTTAGTAGGCGGTGAAGTAATTGAAGCCAAGAATGGAAAAGAAATTTTTGGAGGCAAGTCCCTTTCAGACTGGGGCTACAATGGAACTATCGCCATTTACAACAAAGAGCTGAACAAGACCTTTATTTACTGGCACTTGGCTGAAGGCTCCATCAACGAAAGCATAAAAGGAAAAACCATTGCGCCAGGTACTTTCATCGGACAGGAAGGTAACACGGGTTATAGCTATGGCGCTCATACCCACGTAGAGGTGCATAATGGTCGAGCCAACGTTAATATGTCTAATCCCAATCGTCCCCAATCACCTGCAAATTCTGGTCGTTTACATATTCCAACTATCTTCCGAGATGCTGTTCGTAAGGGTTTGGTGAAGTTATACAAATAATAATTTGTAGGGGAATTCATCACAATTGCGATCGCACTTCATCCGGTTCTCCCAGCGTGCGATCGCCCTCTCTCTCCTCGTTTGCGCCAATCCCTGATCAAAAGAGCGATCGCCTAAAACACACCTCCATTTTGAGTCAGGGCGGGTTTTGTTGAAACGTGATCACAAACATCAAAATTAAACGGCTAAACCCGCCCCTACAAATACCTGGACTCCCACGCGATCGCACCTTTCAAAAAACACCGTTTGACACCGCCAATTGAATAAAGGGCGACCCGATCAAATTAAGCGGACACCATTGTTAATTAGTGCAAGCGGGTCGCCCCTACACCTGAATTAAAGGTGATAGTCTCCCAAGTGCGATCGCCCTCTCCCTCCCGGTTAGCGCCAATCCCTGATCAAAACAGCGATCGCCTAAAACACACCTCCATTTTGAGTCAGGGCGGGTTTTGCTGAAACGTGATCACAAACATCAAAATTAAGCACCATTACCCGCCCCTACAAATACCTGGGCTTCCACGCGATCGCACCTTCTCTATCCCCAGCGTGCGATCGCGAAGCGAGTAGAGCCTACAGCAGATCGCGCCTTCCCCTTTCCCCAGATACACCATCTCACCAGGAATAGAAACGTTCCCCACTAAAGTGCGATGGAAGCCTATCCAGGAACGTATATAACCGCTCAAAAAACACTTTCTGACACCGCCAATTGAATAAAGGGCGACCCGATCAAATTAAACGGACACCGTTATTAATTAATGCAAGCGGGTCGCCCCTACACCCGAATTAAAGGTGATAGTCTCCCAGGTGCGATCGCCCCGGTTTTTTTCCGAAAGAGCGATCGCCTGCTAAACAAACCAATTTTCAATCGTCAGTCCTTCAAATTCCGTAAAGTCTGAAACATTACGAGTTACCAGAATCATAAATTAACCCTAGCAATAGCAGCGATCTGCCCATCCGGGTATGAAGGCATTCGACCCAAAGCAGTCAGTCTGGCACGTTCAGCCGCGAACCATTCGGCGGCAGCATGACAGTAGGGCAAGATGATCATTTTGTCTTGAATCACCGGGTTCCCATCAAGTTGCCTTAGCGCTCCGACATGCTATTTTGCCGAAAGATCGTGGTTGTGAGGACAATCTCCAAAAAGAGTGGCAGGTTTGTGGAGTTCCGGAGTATATTGTCACTGACAGAGCTAAGGAATTTAAGTCGGCACATCTAAGACACATTGCCGCCGATTTAGGCTTCAAGATGCGCCTTCGTCTCTACACTGAGCAAGGTGGAGTGGTAGAGCGATTATTTTTAGAACTCAAGAGCGAATTTGCGGCTCTGGTGCTAGGTTTTAAAGGAGGTTCCTTGACGGAGCGCCCCAAAAATCCTGAACAGAAAGCCTGTGTAACCTATAATTCGTGACCAAGGTAAAGCAATCGATCAGTCTTCCATCTTGGCGCAGCAACAGGATTTATACAACTCTTCAATTGAGAAAGCAAAGACTCTCAAAGGACGGCGCAAAACTGAACAACGTCGCCTTACACGTAACTCGGATCAGTCTAAGGTTTTAAAGTTCCATCCAGAAGTTGTTTCAAAAGGTAAAAAGAAAGAGGAAACTGCAAAATCGGCGATCGCTTCGTCATCTGAAAAGAAGGTAGAATTATATAAACAAGAACAATCGGAGATGCCAGTTAAGCCGGCGCTGTTTGTAGTTCCTGACTGGGATGAGTTTATGGAAGACTGGTAAGTGACGATGAGTAAATCTAACCTAGGGACACAACGAGCTGAAGAGAAATCAAGCCGAGCGCCCCAACACCCACCCTGGTATTTAGAGCCGTTTGAAGGAGAAAGCATTAGCCACTACTTCGGACGGTTTCGCCGCCAGGAAATGGTGAATATATCGGCTCCGGGTAGTTTGGGTAAAAAAGCTGGGATTGGTATGGCTTTGTCTCGCTGGGAGAAATTTCGCTGGAATCCGCGCCCAACTTATAACGAATTGGAGGCGATGGGTAAGCTGATTGGTATAGAAGTCAGTAAGCTTGAAGCGTTGTGTCCACCAGAGGGAGTGGCAATGGTGCATCGCTCAACTCGGCTATGCGGAGCCTGTTACCGTGAAGCTCCCTATCACCGCCTCCATTGGCAGTTTCAATCAACCTCTGGCTGTGAGAAGCACCGACGGCGATTGATATGGAGAAATATACACTTTTAGTCAATGAACTTCAAAGCCGACTACCAAAGGGAAGAGACCCAACCGGACAGCGATACTTACAGCATCTTACCTACATAACGGCTCTGCCAAAAGTAAGTGATGCTCCTGACAAGATGGAAGCGGAATTAGATAAACTAACAGAGCAACAACAGCTTCCTTTATTCAACGAATTGCCTTACCCAATTCAGTTTTACAGTGCTAGTGATTTGTACTGGTCTGTTGAATCTCACGATACATCAACGGCTTCGGCAAATGGCATTCATCAAGAGTTCTCAAAAACTGAAAAGCCTAAGGCAAAGCATCACCAGCGACCTAAAGAAAGAATTTGTGTCACATTCAAGGGACTCACAGACTATCTCTTCAAGATTCAGTGTGGCCGCCGTCAGCTACCAGTATTTCGTCAGTTGCAGCTCAGACTCAAATCTGGGACTTCACGTTGACCGACTCATCGCGTCTCACATAGTCAAACTTGCCCTGAAGCGAAAAGCAGGAACCATTGCCATTCCCCAACTCAAGGGCATTCGTGAAAGTATTGAGAGTAATATTCTTTCCCATGCAGAGCATAAGTTTCCCCATGACAAGGAACGCCAAAAGGAATATGCCTTGCATTACCGCGCCAGCTTCCATCGCTGGAGCTATAGTCGGCTGTCTGAGTGCATCAAAGAGTGTGCCGAAAAAGAGGGTATAGCAGTTGTTGAACGCAAACAGTTCTGCCAAGGAGAGTTGGAGCAAAAAGCCATAGCCATTGCTCTATCGGCTGAGGGGGCTAAAACTTAATGATTTAAATCAAGCATTCGTACCTTGACAAGATAATATTGATTCAATAGCGCGTCTCGTTCCCCGTGAACAGATGAGAAGTGTCAGGGCAGTTTAATTGCTTTCCGCCCTCGGTAGTTGTCCGCGTCTCTGTTTGTGAGACACGTCATTTACGGAGCTGGCTCTGTAAACGACGTTCCTTCTACGGAATTTCTTCGTAGATAGGGTGCAGGGTCGCGCCTAGCATCAAGGAGCAATGTTTTTATAACCAGTTCACATTGTCTATGGTTATAAGGATACAGGAGTTCGTGTCGTGGCAGCTACCTAATCGCCTTCGAGCAAGAAGGAATCCTCCCTAATCTTTTTTGACAGCTCACAGTAGTGGCAATATCCCTTATGTGCTCTCAAGAGTTCAAAACCCTTGCATCGTCTTGGGAAAGAAACTTTTACAAAATCAGCGTTCTCCTTGGGGAAAGAGCTGAAATGAACAATGTCTAATCAGCCGACAAAAATGTATAAGTTAGCGTGACATTAAGTTTTTAAAACTGGATCAAGAGACTCAAGTTAGCTTACTACTGTATAGTGTCCTCTCTTGGCTAAGAGAGGAGATTGGCTAAAAGCTATGCTGCTACTAGCTTTCTGCATTATTTAGCTCCCTCAATAGAAAAGAGTCCGTCAGGTTTCATGACACTAAGTCCTTAAAACTGACAAATAGCTCTTTAATGGACATAAGTCCTAAAAAATAGATTAATGGGCGGTACTGGATTTGAACCAGTGACATCCTGCTTGTAAGGCAGGCGCTCTACCGCTGAGCTAACCGCCCGATTTGTATCATACTTACTTAGGTTAGCACAAAATTATCAAAAAAATGCCTTCTGGTCAAATACATGATCGCATTACCTTATGGAGTCTCCCCCTTGTAACCGCTGTAACCCGCATTATGACTAAAAATGGGGACTTAACCCTGATCGTATCTGGAGGGTTTTTTTTCAGTGGACTCATGTTCAGTCCCGACTTAGATCTCTACTCACGCCCGTTTAAACGCTGGGGATGGCTGCGCTGGATTTGGCTACCTTACCAAAAGGTGATGCGCCACCGCTCTATTTTTTCCCACGGCTTGATCCTAGGGACGACGATTCGTATCCTCTATCTGGGGAGTTGGATCATCGCCCTAGCGGGAATCGGATTCGTGATGCTGCACCTGTTCCAGGCTGTACCTTGGACTGGGAAAGAGTTGAAACACCAGATCACGCGATCGCTCCTTAATTATCAAGCCCACTGGATTGCCTTATTTATCGGCTTAGAACTCGGCGCTATCATCCACTCCATCAGTGATTGGACCAGTTCTACCTATAAGCGCTACCAGCGTCGAAAGCAAAAGCCGCGCCGTAAATCAACGAAGAAGCGCAAGCGAACCTCAAATCGACGAACTTGACCCTTCTGTACACTGTACTCAGAAATGTTAATAATCTTCAACCCCTTACTGTTACCTGTTGCCTAATCTCAACCGTTAACTTTAATGAAAGTCTAACTACTTATGACCTTAGAAAACAAAGTTGCTCAACTGTTTCAGATGGATGAAGCCACCTGGACACGTCATGCTAATCCTTGGAGTGTCTGGACGCGCAACACTGTGCTACCTTTGCTCATCTTAGCCATCTGGAGTCGAATTTGGCTGGGGTGGTGGTCGCTGCTTTTGGTGGCGCTGGCGTTACTTTGGACTTGGGTCAACCCGCGCCTCTTTGCCCAACCAGAAACCACTGATAATTGGGCGTCTAAAGCGGTGTTTGGCGAACGAGTTTGGATGAATCGAGATAAAATTCCTGTCCCCATCCGACATCAAATGATGCCCAATATTCTCACGACAGTAGCAGCAATTGGTACAGGATTTGTGGCTTGGGGTGTCATTGAACTTGACATTTGGATCACGCTGTTTGGTGCTGCGCTAATTTATGGAGGAAAGCTGTGGTTTCTAGATCGCATGGTATGGCTTTATGAAGATATGAAGGACACTAATCCTGAATATCAAAGCTGGCTGTATTCGCAGAAATAAGTTTAAATTTATCAATGCTGATAACTCTCAATCGATTTAAACGTTTTACCCTAATTATAAGTGCTTGCCTGATTGCCACGGGATGTAACTCACAAATCCCTAATTCTGAACAATTGACACCCGATCCTATTCAGGAACCTACAGAAGAAACGAGTGAAAACGTTTCCTTTGCCGATCCCAATCTGGAGGCAGCGATTCGCCGCGCCATCGATGTTCCTCAACCCCAACCCCTAACTCGCCAACAACTGGTTCAAATTACCGATTTCGGTGCAATAGACGAAAATATCTCTCGGCTGGATGGGATTGAAAATTTGACAAATTTGAAGCGGCTAATTTTGCAAGAAAATCAAATCAAAGATGTGACTCCTCTAGCCGGACTCAATAATCTGGAATGGCTGTATCTGAGAGATAACCAAATCAAGGATATCACCCCTCTGGCAGCCCTGACTATGTGAGTCCTTTAGCAAACTTAACTCAATTGGAACTTCTGAGTTTGGGGGGTAACTCAATTGAAAATTTTGAACCTGTAAACAATCTTCCTAATTTATCACAATGTTTAGGTTGTCAAATTTCTGCTCAAGATCTTTAACCTTAACTATACCGTCAATTAATCCAGCCTTAAATCGATGAGGCTTGGGCTTGCTGAATGCGTTCTGCCCAAAATTCATTCTGGTCTAACGTTAGGACAATTTTCTGGTAGGGTTCATCTTGTAACCCTAGCACCAGGTAATTGCGATCGCCAGTCACATACCAAAAT
The DNA here is from genome assembly GCF_040220555.1 of Coleofasciculus sp. C1-SOL-03. Classification (NCBI taxonomy): domain Bacteria; kingdom Bacillati; phylum Cyanobacteriota; class Cyanophyceae; order Coleofasciculales; family Coleofasciculaceae; genus Coleofasciculus; species Coleofasciculus sp. C1-SOL-03. Next base: position 57,333 of record NZ_JAVJUO010000008.1, on the reverse strand, counting down.
TCTTTTCCCCTAGAACTGTAGTAAGTTCCCGCCTTAATCACTCCCGGTAACGCTGTACCGGGGGCGCGAATTTCTGTCCAACTGCTAGGAGGTTCATCAGTAGAGACACTGGTAATATGGTTGAGAGGGATTTCCCACACTTTATCTAAAGTGAACGCCCAGAGTTGCTCATACCATTCCAGTTCAATGCGGAGTTTTTGATCAAAAATATTAAGATTCATGGTTAACCGATAGAACCGCTGGAGGGATTGTCCCTCTAGCTTAGCCAAAATGCCTACATCCTCGACCCCTTACACAAGGCATAAGACAAATGACGAATGACAAAGGACAAATGACCAATGCCCTACAACAGCTAATCGATGTGGTTGCCCAGTTGCGATCGCCCGAGGGAGGCTGTCCTTGGGATCTTGCCCAAACGCCGGAGACGTTAACGCCTTATGTGATTGAAGAAGCTTATGAAGTGGTGGATGCGATTCGTAGTGGCAATCCCCAAGCCATTGCCGAAGAATTGGGCGATTTACTGCTTCAGGTGGTCTTACAAGCCCAAATAGCCGCCGAAGTCGGTCACTTTACCCTCAAAGAGGTGGCGGATGGCATTACCGAAAAACTCATCCGTCGTCATCCTCACGTCTTCGGTGATGTCAATGTGCAAGACGCCGAAGAAGTCCATTACAATTGGGAGCAAATCAAAGCCGCTGAAAAAGGAGAAACTCCAGCCGAGGCGCAACGGTTGAGTCGTAAACTCCAAGGATACGCCCGGAAGCTTCCCCCCTTAATGGCAGGGATGAAAATGTCCCAAAAAGCTGCTGCTGCTGGATTTGAATGGGATGATGTGGATGGAGTTTGGGCAAAATTTGCCGAAGAATTAGCGGAGTTCCATCAGGCAATTGACCAGGAAGGGAAAGAGGAGCAACAGGCAGAATTAGGAGACGTATTGTTTACACTAATTAATGTTGCCCGTTGGTATGACCTTGACCCAGCCACAGCGCTGCAAGACACCAACCAGCGGTTTATCCAGCGTCTATCTGGTATGGAAGCGATCGCGACTCGTTCCTTGTCTGAGTATAGCCTTGATGAATTAGAGCAGCTTTGGCAGCAAGCGAAAGCCGCGCTGAAGCAGTCGCAGAGGAGGGAGTAGAGACGTGACTGTGGAACGTCTGGAAGCTGGGGAATCGGAAAATTTTGGCGTGCGATCGCTTTGCACAACCAGTCTACCAAGGACTACCAATCATCGTAAACGCTGACCAAAAATAGGGATGAGATAAATCCTTATCCCCTATTTGTGCCAATTCTGGAGGTAAGGTAATACTCTCCCCACTCCCCAATAATTTCCCATCTTCTAACCGCACCTCTCCCCGAATCATCGCCAGTTGCGCCTGTCGCAGCGCTTCTGATTTAATCGGTGCTGTCTCTAACTGACGGTAAAATTCAGTCATTAATCCCAACGTCGCTTCATCACTGACATACCAGAGACTTCCCAGTGCCGATTTTACCCCCGCTTGTACCGCTAATCCCGCAAAACCTAATTCAGCTTCCTCATCGCCTATAGCGGTGCGACAAGCACTCAAAACTAACAATTCGACTGTGGGTTCATACAACTTTAACTCACGCAGTTGATCAAGGCGTAGTTTGGTATCCCATAGCTGAATATAGGAATTTTCCGGGCGTCCCGATTTAAATTCACCATGAGTGGCTAAGTGGACAATCCCAAAGGGTTGTAGTTGGCGTTCTTGTTTCAGGTTCTCCAAGGTAAATTCTTGGTTGAGGAAGGATTCTCCTTGCCATAGTTCTTGGGTAATCGCGGCTAGTTCTACGGGGACAGCTTTTAAGGGGTTGGCGTCGGTAAATTCAGACGCCCCCATTGCCAAAACCTCGAAGTCGTTAATATCGCGATAACGGGTATCGGTTAAGCTGATACTGGGCATTAAACCCGCACTGTATTTTTCAATCAGGAATTGTTCGCCATCGTGGAGAGCCAGTAAGGGAATGGAACGCAATCCTCCATCCATGATAAAGCTGAGATTTTGAATACCTTTGTGTTAATAGAAGGATTGAAGATTCCTAGGTATTTCTCAAATTCACGGGTAAATAATTCTTCTAAAGGAAAACCTCGGCTTAAGAGGGTAACTGTTAAGGATGAGGGGGGATCAGCTTCGGGCAATATCCGTTGTAATTCTTGCAGGAAGTCTGGAGCGGTAATAATTGAAATAGCGCCTTGGCTGTAGGGACCTAAAAAGGATTGGAAGGGTAAAATTGAGTTATTAGCGCTGGTTGTTAAGGCTCCCGCCGTACCGTTTATCGTAGCATCACCGACATCAAAGGATATTCCTCTGGCTCCACCATCATGGCGAATTGTAATTGTTCCTTCACCCGCGCCACCCGCCGTAGAAATGCTAGCAATGATATTATTTTGGTCGGTAAATGTGCCAGTCGCCTGGAAGAATTGTTCTGTGGTAATATCAACGGTTCCGCCTGTTCCTTCTGTACCTCCTTGGGCGTTAATTAGGGTAACTTGAATCCCATTTTCGGGGTCTAACTTGACAGTTCCGCCATTTTCTGATAATGAACTGGTATCGATTTCTTGGGTAATGATGCGATCGCGTGCTGTAATGGTAACGTCTCCACCCCCTGTTTCTCCCGTCGCGATTAAGTCGCCGCTTTCCACTGCACCTGTTTGGCTTTCCAGGCTAATATTACCGCCACTACTCGTGGTACTTGCAGCGTTGAGGGTTCTCGCCAATAGGTTATTCTCCGCCATCAGGGAAATATTACCGCCTGCGCCAGTGGTGGAAGAGGAATCCAGAGTGGCTGCGATCGCGTCGATGGTATTTCCGGTTATAGTAATCGTACCGCCATCGGTATCTATAGGAGATTGGAGTGTGATCGCGCCCGCTCGTAGTTGCGCTTTAGCGCCGATCACGCTCAAATCACCGCCTCTAGTGGAGATAGCGTTATTTAAGCTGAAACCCTCTGCGAAGGTAAGAGAAAGACTTCCTCCCTCGGTGTTGATACTCTCATCTGAGGAGAAAACAAGATTACTCAGAGGATTAATATTTCCCGCGACAATATCCGCACCGCCGATAGAAAGGGTTTCGGGGAGGGTAATTTCTCCCGAAGTATTCAGAGTTAGACTATCGCCACCCTTGTCAGTCGAACCGAATCGTATCGCGTCACTAATGGTGATTTGATTTCCAGCCGAGAGGTCAATTTTGCCACCACTCCCATTGGTAGAACTCGAATCAATTGCACTGGCGTTAATCTCGTCAGCCGCGTCAAGAACTATAGCGCCACTCGCGCCATTTTCTGAGGATGAGTTAAGGGTTCCGGCGCTAGTATCAATACTGCCATTACTACTGGTAATTGTAATATTCCCCCCAAACCCTTCGCCAAAGCTCACACCTGCAAAGATATCTGCTTCGGCGATAACATCTCCACCTGCTTTAAACGTAATATTTCCGCCACTCCCTGTACCTGCGTCAGTTGCGGCTAAACCTGCTTTGACTGTGTTTGTGGTAATGCTACCTGCTGAAGCCTCAAGAGTAATATTACCGCTTTGACCATCCACAGAAGATGTATCTAGAAAACCTCCAGTAGCATTAATACTACCGCTATTGCTGATGAGATTAATCTCTCCACTACCTAATTCGCCAAATGAGCTGATATTGCCTGTGATAATATCGTCACTCGCTTCCAGACTGACTGCACCACTTTGGCTACTAGAGGCTGTTGATAGAGTACCAGCGCTAGTGTTTATCACTCCGGCGCTGGTAGTGATGGTAATCTTGCCACTACCCTCAGCGCCATTGGTAAGGACATCTGCTGTAATAATATCACCAGCCGCTTCAACTGTAATTGCACCTCCTGTTCCATTATCCGAAGTAGTTGCTATTATGCCATCATTTAAATCGCCAGCACTGGTGTCAATACTTCCCTGTGTGCTAGTTAAGTTAATATCTCCACCGCCTAATTTCCCCGATGAATTAACATAACCGATGATGATATTATTAGTACCGTTGACGGTTATAGTACCTCCTGTGCCATTTCCCTTGACCACACTGATCATTGAAGCTAGAACAAGATAGGATTCCACCTACAGTATTGTTTACCGGATCATTATCCGAGGCATCAAATGTACCACCAATAGTAAGATTGATATCCCCACCATTTAAAGCAGCCCACGAATGGATGTCATCTGATTGCAGATTTCCACCAGCCTGAATAGTGATATTACCACCATTACCATTTGGGGCATTCGAGGATAGATCAACAAATTGAATATCCCCGTTTGCTTCAAGCTTAATATCACCACCGTTACCATTAGGAGCGCTGGAGTTAAGGGAAGGTAGCGCAGGAATATTAGTGAAAGTAATGCTACCACCTGCGGTTAGGCTAATTTCACCACTATCACCATTCATGTTGCCTGCTATAGTAGAAATCCCCCCTGTGGAAATGTCACCTCCAGCCTCTAACGTTACAGAGCCACCATCACCATTATCAGAGGATGTAGATAGATCTCCAGCACTAGCGTCGATAGCGCCTGCAGTACTTGTAAGGTTGATATTTCCGGCACTCTGATTGCCGCTAGCGTCTATTCTAGCCGTAATAATATCACCGGGAGCCATGAGGGAAACTTGACCACCCTTATCAGCAGGAGTAGTAGCAAGTATCTGACCAGCACTGGTATTGATAGAACCTTCTGTACTTGTCATGCTAATATTGCCAGCGTTGCCACCATTTGCATTTATTACATAAGAAAATAGGGTAGCAGTAATAATATCTTTTTGAGCCATTATAGTGATTGTCCCACCCGAACCAAGACTGGCTCCAGCATCTATTAAACCAGCACTAGTATCTATTGAGCCTCCTCTACTGATCAGAGTAATATCACCAGCATTGTTTTGACTATTCAACGCACCTCCTAACGTGCGAGACAATATATCACCTGTAATAATATTGCCTAAAGCGTTCAAAGTTACCGAACCACTATCTACACCGTCAGTTCCCGAAACCGTACTAATATTTCCGACCTGAATACTTCCTACTGGTAGTAATGATGTAGCTGGTGTATCGAAGTTTGTTCCTAATGTTGGTACACCTGTAAGGGGAAAATTCAAAGGATTGATTGTATCCACTCCTGCTCTTAAGATTAGAGCGCGGCTAGTGGTCAAAATGTTTGCATCTGGATCATTCCCTGGAATATTAAGGTCGGGTCCAGTGATTGTAATATCTCCACCCCTAATACTCCCTGTCGCTTCGACTTTTAGTGCTACACCTTCATAATCACCGAATTCAACATCCCCAATTGCCCGAATAATTGGGTCATTGATACTTCTAAACGTTCCAGGTTCTCCGGCTAAATTAAGCAGTGAAAAGCCACCGCCACTAGCAAAGTGAGCATCGCCAGAAATAATCCCATCACTGACTAGACTCAGATTTCCCCCACTCACAAACGGGGTTTCTGGATGGTTCAGCGCCAGAATATCAATTCCATTATTCCCCTGAATATAAAGATTTCCCCCCGCTTGGGCTAAAAAAGGACTGGTTTGGTTATCTCTTACCAATACCGTATCCTTCGCCAATAGATTTAAATCCCCGGTTGTTACCAAAGAAGGTGCAACACCTTCCCCAACCGGAACTAAGGTTATATCCCCTTCAGCCGATAACGTTGCTGTGTATGCTGTTACCTGATTAACAACAATATCTCCAGCTTCAGCTTCCACATCAGCCGCCGTGACTCCCGTCGCTTCAACCACACCGTCATTCGTCAACAATTCCGGTAACATTAACGGTTCAATCGCCAACAAATTCCCCTGATTATCCGTCGGTAATTCAACCTCCAAACTCAGCAGTTGTCCCTCCTGACTCAACCGTACCCGACTCGTTCCCGGTACTGTCGTTACCGAAATATTACCCGCTGGTGCTGTCAAACTCCCTGTACTCAGCACCTCACCACCAATTAGCGAAAGATTCTGTCCCTCAGATACCTCTAAATCACCCGCATTAATAATCGCTCCCGGCTGCAATGTCTCAAACTTAAATCCATTTGGATTTCCGACTAAATTGCTGTAACTATTGTTACCAAACGCCTCAAACCATCCCCCCTCAAAACCAATCCCCGTCGCCGTGGTTGCGGTAAAATCACCCGTAACATTCAGTCGAGCATTTTCACCAAAAATAATCCCCGCCGGATTCATTAAAAATAGATTCGATTGTCCTCCGGTTACCTGAATCAACCCATTAATCAGCGACGGTTCACCATTCACTACCCGCCCTAAAATATTCTGAATCTCTGGATTGGACAAAAAGTTAGCAATTTGGTTTGTATCGAGTCCAAACTGCTCAAAACTATGAAACAGATTCACCCCATCACCAGAAAGCTTACCCCCTTGGATATCGTAGCGGTTTCCCTCAGAAGTAACGGTGGTTTCTGTACCATCGGCGGCGGGGGTAATGGGTTGGGAGTAAGCAGGTTTTACAGCAGCAAACGTAACGGTTAATGCTAATCCTGCCAACAGCCGCCCCTGTCCTTGAGTGAAAATATTCATGAGGTATAGCAGATGCATATCTAATAGTATTTAAGCACAAATAATTAGTGGCTGTAAATAGATTGCGCCTTTTCACCGTAGGTTGGGTTGACATTGGTGTCAACTTAAGATAGTCCGGTTCCCCTTCTCCCCACGGTGGGAGAAGGGGTTAGGGGATGAGGGGGAAATGTTGAGGAGTAGACAGACACAGCTTAAAACCTTGTCAGCATTGGTTTTCTACTTTAAGTTGACATCAATGACCGACGTGCGCCCAATTTCACCGTCAAATCTATCCCACAATTTTAGCTGTGTCACACCAATACAAAAGTGACTCCAAAATCATGTCGCCACCACCCGTGTTTGCGCTTTTGAACGAGATTGAGGTTTCGTTTTCACGAAAATCTCTACATCTTGCCCCAAAGCATTCAAGCAGCGAAACAAACTGACAATGGAAAAGCTGGATAACTTGCCATGGATTAGAGCAGACACTTGGGATGGCTCAATCCCTAAAACTTCTGCGGCTTCAGTTGGGTTCAACTGTTGCTGAGTAATCATACGGCTAATCTTATATGCCAGTTCAGCTTTCACCAACAATTCATCAGAATTCTCTAAACCTAAATCGGCAAATACATTACCACTACTAGCTTGCACTCTAATCTCCTGAGTCATCTTTCTCTTCCTTTTGCTGCTGACGATAGTTTTCTGCGTAATGCTCTTTGGCTCGTTTTAATCTTGTTTCAATTAACTCAATCTCTTGCTTTGGCGTAGCAATTCCTTGTTTAGATTTCTTTTGAAAAGCGTGCAAGACATAAACGACGCCAGCAAGTTTCACGGTATAAACGGCTCGGTAAGTGTCTTTATCAAAATTTTCCACAACTTCAAGCACCCCAGCTCCCTTAAATCCTTTGAGTGGTTTAGCTGAAGGATGCTTTTCACCACATTGAGCCAAGTACAAAGCATAGCCAACGACTTGCTGAACCTCCTCTGGAAAAGTTTTCAAATCCTCAAGAGAGCTTCCTACCCATTCAACGGGTTTCAACGATAAACTCATACCTCAACAGAGATTCCATACTGATCATAATCCATAACTTTTTCCTGTCCTTGTCAAGGGGAAGGTTAGGGAGGGGTCAAATTATCCTCAACTATGGCAAATCGCGAATCGCATCGGCTGGCGACACTCCACTCTTGACAGCGATGATACCAGGGAGGTATTCATCCATCATTTTCACATTGGTGTAAACCAACTGTTTGATGGTGTCTGAATCAAGAGACTGATTTTTGACATTAGTGCTAGTCTTGTAACGAATCTCCCCATCATCGAAATTCAATTCAAAATTGCCGATAATCATGCCATAATTGGCTCTCGATAGAAACTCTCCTACCGCTCGGCGCTTAGATTTGGGAATTTTAATCGAACCAATAGAGTAAAAGATGAATTGCTGCTGTTCTTCTATCGCTTGGGCATAACAATCATATTTGCCATTTTTTCCCTCAAACGCTAGGCGTAAGACTGACCGTCCTTGTAGCTGGACATAGTGCCAATTGTCTTCTTGGAAAAAATTGACCATTGCTTCAAAAATAGATCGTGGTGAAGTTTTATTTTTAGGTATTTTTTCTAGATTCTTTTCAGCTAAGTTTCTCAAGACATTGGCGACTGATTTTGTTGATTCATGGGGAGTTGTTTTTGCGACTAAATTCAGCAACTTGTCCGGCAATTTTTCTGGAAAGTTTTCCAGAATTTTACTTGTCTCAAATCCCTGAGATTGCAGAATGACTTGCAGATTATGCATCCGAGTGCGGGCAGCTTCAAGTTTGGCTGAGTCCTTGGAGGTAACCCCTTGGATAACTTCTCCAAATGTAGTCACCAATACCTGACGCAATTCCTCTTTAGCCGATTCTGGGTTATTGCGGACTTCTTCGGGAGTAATATCTAGGAGTGCGGCAACAAGTTTGGCTCCTGACTGGGAGTGAGTGGTAGAAAAGGTATTTTCTTTGGCAGCTTGCGCTGCTGCCATAACGATGAAGTTGGATAAGCCATTTTTTGCCTGTTTTAGGGAGTGGCTCATTTCCGCCTGCACATGGCTCTTGGCGGCGTCTTCAGTTATTTCAAAGGGAGCAAGCGCATTTAGATCAACTGTCTTTTTATTGCCACTACTTGTAAGAATGATGCAGTTTCCATTAGGAAGTTCTTGGTTATTCGGAATCAGAAAATAATGACTCAGGCTGACAGTTGTCCAAAGAGAAGAGTTATTTTCATTATCCATGATGTGATAAAAAATAAATTGCTTTGGTAGGAACCAACCAACGCTCATCATCTTCATTACTCAGAAGCTGATTAAGATTTTTTATTAGCTGTCCCTCAAAAGAGGCTACTTTTCGCCTTTATCAACAAAAATCTCCAATAAATGCCGACCCTTTTGTGCTTCCTCCCGCAGAGACTGCACCAGTTCATCGGTCGGCAGTTCCACTCCCTGCAACGCCCGCTCAGCCTTACTTGCTGATTGCCCTGGACAGAGTAACCCTCGATGCTCTTCTACATAGGTATAAAGTGCCTCGCGCTGATCTACTGACTCAGGGGTGAAAAATGGTGACTTGCTCAATGGGTAGTACGCACTCCATGGACGTGGAAGGGTTGCCAGTGCAGACAACCGAGTTACCTCACCCTCTGGTTCCAGAGCCAGAAATAAGGGTGTCCAATCTCCCGCCGAACGAATAAGAGCTAGTTTTCCTGCCTCTAACCGCCTCACTGCTTCTTCTAGCTGTGGCACTAGAAAGTCTAACAACCCGAAGGGATTTAGCTGGGTCAGTGGCTCTCCACCTGACACCTCAAGCACTAGCCAAGTCTCTTCCAGGGCAGGTATCCAACCCGGTTGTTGTTCCAGGTAAACCGATATAGGTAAAGCACTGGGAGGAAGCTCTTCGTCAAAATCATCTTTCGGATCATACACATAAAGATGCAACATAAGCGTCTACAAACTTTTCCATAAAGAGATAGCAGCCTTCATTAAGTTTTTCGGTACCTCTGCTACACCAGCACCACCTGCCAACGGATAGAGGGATACTAGCCCATTCGGACCATTGAGTGCAATACGTGCCTCGTGCCTCAGACCGTTCACCGTCACCTCAACTATTTGATTGTCTCCTGACATCATTGTTCTAACTAGAGCTTCAACCTCGGCTGAATTCAGAGCATCGGTAGCCATATTGAACACATCCGCTTGCTTAGTACCCAAGGGCCACATACTATTGCTAGGCTTGACGTTTGACATGACCATCGCGAAGAACTCCCATGTGTGACGGCTCGCCATGTGAAGTACATCATCATTATTTAAGGTTACAGTCACTGTAGATCCATCAGCAAGCTGTAGAGTACGCTGCACTGGCGCACTCGCGTCCGATACGGTGCGTCCCCCATACTTGGCTGTATTACCAACACTTTCCCGGACAAAGTTCTGACCCCACTCAATCGCACTCCGCCAAATATCATCGCTTAAACCGCCGTGTTTGATTACATAGTCAAAAAACTTCTCAATCTCTCCTATTTGCTTGAAACCAGTTGTGTAACACGCCTCCAAGAACTCTTTGAGAACCGTAGCTGACATGGTGGATGTGTGGGCTTTCAAGAGAACTTTAGCTAGGTCACCGGCACTACCAAAGTGAGTAATAGCTCTAGCTAGGCTGCGACCAGAGCCAGTTACCTCAGCAAGGGACTTCAAGTAGTTCGTATCGAGTCCATGATTGCGAACTAGCTCGAAGATTTGGTTGCCGGAAAGTCCGTCTGTGAGGTTTTTGAGGGCAAGACCACCGAGGTCATCATACAACTTCTTGATGGTGGAGGCGGCTAGATCTTTGGTCAGTATCTTTATACCCTGCTCGCCAATTTCATCCCAGGCAGTTTTAAGCGCCGTCGCACCGAATTCGGACACCATCTCGGAGAAAGTAGCCTTGCCTACTGCATTCCAAGCCTGCTTCAGCCCTTGTGCTCCAAAAGAAGTCACTAACTCTTTCAGGGTTGCTACTGTAAAGGTTTCTGTAAGCTCCTTAACACCAGCAATAGTGAAGGCATCCACCAGTTCCTTAAGACCATTAACGGTCAACTTATCAATTAGCTCTTTGAGACCATTGACACCTAAAGTTTCAGCAAGTTCTTTGACCCCAGCTTCACCAAATTGTTCTACTAATTCTTTAAGTGTGCGTTCTCCCAACTGTTCCACAAGGTCTTTGAGCAGTTCAGGTCCTAACTCTTTGAGCAAGCGTTCAGCTACTTCCTCTGTAAATTCCTTGAGGAGACGATCCGCAATTTCTTTTCCTAGCTTTTCGGCTAGCTCCTGAGCAATTTGCTTGGCACCACCTTTAAGCAAAGCTTTTATGCCTTTAACTACCTTCCCTGCATCACCAATAAGTGGAATTAATCCAAAAGCTGCGATTCCGATCATCAGCCAGTTTTCCGTACTGTAGCCTTCACCAAAGAGAACAGGTTTGATAAAGCCCCACTTCACGATGTCGCGGATGTCACCAATGATTAAGACACCAGCAATAAAATCTCCAATGAAAGCAACGACCTCTGCACCCCAAACATCGTCGAAGACAACCTCTCCCCAAATGAAGCCCCACACTAAGTTAACAAGTTGTTTGCCCACCCAAAGCAAGGCATCGCCGATCGCCTCAAACACACCGACAATGCCATCCCAGAGGTCACTAAGGAAAGAACCAATTGCAGATAAAGCTTCTTCCCACCAACTCTTGTCAGCTTCCTGTGCTGCTTGCTCCATGGAGTTACTAGCTTGGCTAACTCCCCTATCTTTGCTAGTTTGAAAAGCGGCTTGACCTTCGTTGAGAGAGTCGGTAACGTTAGATAGTCCTTGCTGTAAACCGCCTTGCATCTGTTGAACAGTCTGATCCATGGCGGTAGCAGACTGCTCTCCCACCCCCACTATCTTCTGCCCTGTATTGGTCGCAACATTATTCAAATTTCCCTCAATGTGAGTCACTTGACCCTGGAGAGTCACTTTTGTAGTGTTCGCACCCTCATTGACTTGAGTTGTGGCATCACTACCCGCCGCCGCAGACTGGCTGGTAAAGTTATCTGCCTCTTGCTGCCATCCGCCCTGAACCTGAGCCTGAGAACCATCTAATGTGGCTTTCAAACTCTCAAGCTGTCCATCTGTTGCATTTTCCAGTGCAGCACGGAAAGCAACGGGATCGACTGAAGCATCAGGGTTTTCTTCCAAGAGGGCAGCCACCTCTGCACGAGCATTTTCCGTAGAAGTCGTGGTCTGATTGCGACCCTTCTCTAATTCCTGTCGTTGAGATTCCTTGTTCTGCTCTAAACCCTGACGGGCAACATTACCCTTAGCTTGTGCCTCTGCTACTTGTTCAGCTTCTTGAGTGTCAAGCTTACTCAAAGACTCAGCCTCAGCCGTATCAAAGGAAGCCAGTTGCTCTGCCACTTTAGTTTCAATCCCTTGTTCGGCTTCAGACTTGCCTTGCTCGATAGCCGTTTTAGCGGACTGAACAGTTGTTTCTATTTGCTGATGGGCAGTCTGACCCTCTGTTTGCCAGCGTTGAACAGCTTCAGGTTCAACACCATCCAGGTTAGTCGCAGCAACACCGGATTGACTTTGCAACTCAGAAGTAGAACGGTTGGCTACGTCATCAACGGCTGAGTTGACTTCAGCTTGAGCATCTTTTCCAGCATAGCGACTCTTGACAGCTTGGGCACGGGATTGTAAATCTGTTTGGGCATTGGTGGCGTTAGTTTCAGCACGCACCGCTTCTACTTGAGACTGAAGTTGAGACGTCGTCTGCTCAACAGCCGTATCCACCTGGGTGTCCGAGGTTTCTTTTTTAGCGTCCACCTTTTGGTGTGCCGCATCCACAGACTGGGTAAGTTTGCCTTTGGCACTCGTCTTCGACTGTTCAACCTCGGTACGGGACTGAGCAAACGCTTCTGTTACCGTCGTGCGCCCCTCGGCAAAAGCACTTGTAAGCTGACTGATGAGCGTTTGAGCCGCGCTCTCGATCTGGGCAAGCGTATCCTGTGCCAAGATTTCTATATCTGCAACTTTCTGGTCAAACTCAGCATTACTAGAACCAATGAATTGATTAAAAACCTGATCAACGATAGGCAAGAGTGCATCAATACCTACTCCAGATTGCTCCGCACCCGCTTCAGTGGTTGAGGTAGCATCAGCAGTAAAAGCATTATCCAGAGATGCACCAGAGAACCCACCGAGATTTCCTAAATCCGACTGAGGTTGAGCCGCTTGCTTAACCGCCGCACCATTCGACTGTGGAGTTGCTCTTCCCGTGGATTGAGAAACTACAGCTTCAGCGTTTGGCTGTTCTGGAAGGGAGACAGGAGCCTTGGCACTCCCTTCATTAGGCGTACTACTTGCAGGACTAGCTGAAGTCGTTTGCTGAGTGCCACCCTGTAATTCCGTTGCTTCAGTAGTAGTCTGACTATCTATTTTGGTAACAACTGTTGAGGTTTCTGTTACGCCACTGTCTCTAGTCGCTGGAGTCTGAGCCTGTTGAGCTTCTTCCGGTTGCGCTTTAGGCGGTGCAGGAGCAGATTGTTTCTGATTTGGCTTCTCCTGCGCCATTTCATCCGCCGTTTCTTCTTCCCTCAGAGGTTGAATTAAGTTCTTGTTCGGGGGAATATCGGGAAGTTCGTTAGAAAGTTTTTTAGCCTGAGGCGGTTCAACTCCTGCCTCTGCTTCCAGAAATGGGTTTCCTTGCTTGTTGTTATCAATCGACTCCCACCCAAATGCACCACTCGACTCTACCTCAGCATCCGGTAATGGCTGTTTCTTAAGACTTTCCCCTTCTGATAACTGCTGTAATTTTTCCTCGGAACTACTTTCCTTTGGTTGAACAGTTTCTGGCTGACTCGATGGCTGAACATTAAACCGATTCAACCCATTAAAGACAGAATGAGTTCTCTGTTCTATTTTGGGATGATACTGTTCTAACCCATCCTGAAGAACCTTCCTCTGCACCGGAGGAGACTCTTTCCCCTGGGTATTGACGGGAATATTCAGCAAGTTGGAACTCAAACGAGATGCTCTTTCTTTTTGAGCTTGTAAATTTGGTTTTTGGGATGGGTTGTTTTCACTCTCTGCTGCTGAGGGTTGAGCAGGGGTGACAGCTTCTCCCTCTACCTCTGTGTCAGCGGATTCTGGATTCTGTGATACATTTTCTTCTGGAACTTCCTCTCGCTGAATCGTCTCCTCTCCCTGCTCTGAAGTTGCCTCAGCCTCTGGCGTTGACGGTGGTTCTTTTCCTGGAGCCTTGACAGGAATATTCAGCAAATTAGAACTCGAACGAGATACTTTTTCTTTTTGAGCTTGTAAATTCGGTTTTTGGGATGGGTTGTTTTCACTCTCTGCTGCTGAGGGTTCAGAAGAGGTGACAGCTTCTCCGTCTACTTCTTTCTCAGGGGATTCGGGATTCTGTGATAATTCGGCTTCTGAACCTTCCTGGCGCTGAACCGTTTCCTCTTCCTGACTCTCTGTCGCTTCCGCCTCCGAAATCTCTGGCTGTTGAGCCTTATCTTCTAATCCTGCATCAGTGGACTTCTCCTGTACAGGTTGCGGGGGTGGGGTTTGAGGGACATTAACCGGGACATTAAGACCGTTGTAACCGACAAAAGCGGACTGATCCAGTTTCTGTTGCAAAAACGCCCTCTGTTCCTCCGGTGAGCGTCGTACCACAGGTTTCTGGGGTTTCGGAACTTTGAAACGGCGTCGCTGCAACGGATTTGGCGCGGACTTCCGACTCAAAGGTGAGAAATTGGGTTTGCGGATGGGTTCCCGATAAGACATGACCAGAAGTTACCCCGATTGACGCTGTTCTTTTCTGTACTTCCCAGTCGGCGCGATCGCGTCTAGGAGATGGGTAGCAGAAAATATCTTTAAGCATACCCCCAAACAGGCGATCGCACTTCACTCATCTTAGGAAAACTTAACATCCCCCGTTGTTACCAAAGAGGGTGCAACGCCTTCCCCAACCGAATCTAATGTAAAATGTGACTTTTCACGGTGTAAATCCTGCTCTTGTTAAGCCACTGAAAGTTCATAGTGCAGTATCAAAACTTCGTCTCGTTTCAATGTAGCCATTGCATATTCCCGCCCCTGTAAATCAGCAAACTCAACTAAATAGTGAGGTTCTTCCTGCTGATCATAAATATTGACAACCGTACCTACCTGTCCGACTGGTAAGTTTTCAAGCCTTACATAGTCAGATTCAACTAAGTGCAACCGCTTCAAGGGAATCGGTTTTAAGGTGGCAATTGTATCCAGCAAATTCAGATTTTCCATATCACTTGATAAATGCAGATATTAAGCGTGGCTGATTGTTCTTCTAGCTGGGCATAGTGCCAATTGTCTTCTGTGAAGAAATTGACGATGGCGGCAAAAATTGGTTGTGTTGAGGGAATGTCTTCAGGTATCACATTGGGAGTTTTCCTGTCATCGTATCGGCAAAAGACTAATACAAGGGTTGATGGATTGTTAATTTGCTTAGTTCACAAGTAATCCTTAAGGCTGATCATTGTTTTCTTTAAAGTTGACAATTTCTTCCGGGGCTGAATGAATTATTTTTATCACCTCCAAAGCGACATCCACCATTTCTTTAGCACGGGGATCTGGCATTAATTTTAACTCGATCAACTCATTGAGTAGTTTAGCGGCTTGAATGCCAGATTTTAACAAGGCTTCTTGGTATTCTTGTTGTAGGGTTTTAGGGGAAGGTGGGGTTGGGATTTGGTCGTTTTCGTTTTCCATGATCATTCTGATGAATTAACAGTATAAAATTAGACCTATTGAGTTAATTTTATAATTAATTTATTATTTTTTTGCAACTATCTAAATAATTAGATTTTTCTCTCTCGCTTCAAAAGTATCATTTATTTTTTTGCCTAAATATTAGTTTGGTTATTTGATAGGAAATTTAGCAGATATGGCAAAGAATTTAACAGTAAATTTACCTGTTTGCTGTTGTAGTTAATTCAGGAATATTTCTTCTTTTTTTAAATAACTAATCAGTTCATCTTCATTGAAATTAAACTCACTAAAAACACCACCAGAAGTGAGCCGGGATTGAACGCATCTTATCTCTTGTTCACTCATAAAGTAGTCGCCATCTAAATCTTCTAGGTCAATTTCATCGGCTAACAAGGAATATACGTCCCTTTGGCAATACTGAATTACATGATTTTTGTCTAAATCGCTAAAGCTATTTTGACGCAAAAACACTTCAATTGAATTAACTCGAATGTACTTAGCTAGAAAATGTATATCGGAAAAATGCCCATTGTCAAGGCTCAATTTAAGGGGACATGGTCTGGGATTCATAGAATTCATGATCTCGAGCCACTCTACATCTGATAACTGAGTCCACAGAGAAGGAGTTGATAGAAGAAAATCTAATACATAGCGCAAGGGATATCTTTTAGCTTGAAAAGCAAATATTTCTGAAAAGCTATAACCTCTTAACTCATCCAGAAATTTATTAAAGTAGGATATTCCCACCACATTGTCAAAACCATAGCCACTATACATTCTTTCTAAGATATCTAGCATCTTTTTCAATCACTAAGAAAACTACTTCAACTACTCCAAAGATTCATCTATTATTCTATTCATATTTTTCACCGTTCCATCTGAATTAAGTGTAAAACGGTATAACTCTATTTTGCTACTACTAATATTAAAACCCATTTCTTTCAATAAAGTTGGAACTCTAGAAGCTTCTTGAACGGTTGGACGGTAGTGACCGGAGAGGTTATCCATTCTAGTAATTTTTCCTTGTCCATTAATTTTGAGCTGCCCAGCCGCTAATACATTTGCATTGTTTGATAGAGTAGTATGTTTACGTCCTATTATCAAACGGTTATCTGTAGTAATTACAAAATCAACATTCCGAGGAATATTTCGTCCGTCTAAATAAACTTTTCCATTGACTACTTGAACTTCTCCAAAAATTTTGCCGTTAGGATCAAGAACCTCGTCAGGGAATTTATTTTTTATTGGAAGAGTACTCTCACTAATTTCTCCCAACTCTCGGCTGAACGACTGCAATTCCTGTTCAATTATCTCTTCCGAAAACTGACCTTTTAATGAACGATCAAATTTTTTCACTCGCTTACGTAGTCCTTTGAGTTGCAGCTTTACTGCATCAGATAGATTTTGATCATTCAAACCCTCATTAATTTTATCTAACAGCGGCTTACACTTACTACAGAGATAGAGAGCCTGCTTACCACCCACCTGACGAACCGATAATGTGTGATTTTCATCCCCAAGTTTCACCGCCTGACTAATATTAACTGGATTGTTCATCGGCTTTCCATTCGCCGTTGCATCATCAGCTCCCTTGAGTCCAGTTTCGCCAATCTCTCGTTTTGACTTATTCCCAAGCCAGTCATCTAACTTGCCTTTGCCAAAATCTGAGACTTTACCTCCTTGTTTCTTCAACCACTTCAGAGCATTATCACCATGCTTGGAAAATAATTCTACTGCTTCATCACCATACTTGGCAAATACCTGGATAACTTCATCACCATATTTAATAAATAAGTCAGCAATCTTACTGCCATACTTCCTAAACAAGTTTATGACATCATCGCCATATTTACGCACCAATCCAATAACGTCATCTACATACTTCAGACCTTTATTAACATACTTACCGCCTTTAGCCGCCGTACCAATATAAGGAATAATCGCGATCGCGGATAATCCAGCATTAACCCAGTCACCTTCTGCGGCATACCAAATCGTATTGAGAATATCAGCTACAATAGCTACAACGGTTCCAACTCCTGGGAAGGCATCTCCAACAATTCCTACAACGTCTAAAATACCATGTCCCCAAGCACTAATTGAAGGGTAGGTTTCGTTCCACCATTTAACAACCTTCTCGGCTTTTTGTCGCAGATACTTAGTAAAGACAGTGCTATATTCTTGGAAGACTTTCCAACAACGAGTTAAACCCGGAAAAGTAGATTCCATCCAACCTTGAAGCTTACCCCATTGTTCCTGTAACCAACCAGCAGCAGGCTGAATAACATTCTCATCAACCTTTCCAGCTACCCAATCGACTTGATTTTTTGACCAATCCGCCGCTTGACCTACCTTTTCCTTAGACCATTTCCATCCAGCTTGAATCCCTTCACCCGCTTGGTTAAGGAGTTTTTTCCCTTCTTGTTTAGGATTCTTGATGAAATCAATCGCGTAAGTTCCGGCGCTATCTACGACATCAACAGCTTTATGTCCATAGTTGTCTACGAATTCAGATGCTTTATTTCCATTATCCTCAATAAAGGTAGACGCACCGCTACTCTTGTCATCTATAAACGTTGCTGCACCATTTCCTTTCTCCTCAACCAAGTTAGATGCATTGCTACTCTTGTCATCTATAAACGTTGCTGTATTATTACCCGCCGTTTCGACAAGATTAGCCGCCGTACTATTTTTATCCTCTAACCAGTTGGCAACATCGCTACTCTTCTCATCTATGAATGTGGCGGTTTGGTTTCCTTTGTCTTCAATAAAGTTAGAAACATGAGTGCTTCCCTCATCAATCAAATCTGCCGCACTGTTTCCTTTCTCTTCAACAAAAGTGGCAATACTACTACTCTTTTGCTCCAACCATTGTGAGCTATTATCAACTTCACTCCGTAAACCAGAGACGGCGGAATCTTTAGCTCGTTCCAAGCCAGAGATAGTCGAATTGACTTTTCCGGAAAACCATTCTAAAATGGCACTTCCTTTTTCACGAACACTTGATGCAAACGCCTGACCTTTTTCCTTGACAGAGGACAAGAAAGCATTACCTTTATCCGCCAACCAATTAACCGCAGGCGTTACATTTACACCAACCCAGGCTTTCGCACCATCAACCTTTTCACCAACCCAGGCTTTCGCACCATCAACTTTCTCACCAACGAACGCCTTAGCGCCATCAACCTTCTCACCAACCCAGGCTTTCGCACCATCAACTTTCTCACCAACAAACGCCTTAGCGCCATCAACCTTCTCTCCGACCCAGGCTTTCGCACCATCAACTTTCTCACCAACGAACGCTTTAGCGCCATCAACCTTCTCACCAACCCACGCTCTTGCACCTGCTGTCTTCTCATCAACCCAATTCCAAGCCGTTTGAGCTTTACCCCCTATCCATTCACGCGCCGAATTCACCTTGTCAGCCACAAACTCTTGGGCTTGACCCGCTTTATCTTGGATAAAGTTCCAGCCTTCCTTGGCTTTACCACTTAAAACCGACCATTTTTCGTTAACCCATTGACCAACTGCACCGACTCGTTCTTGTACCCATTGCGTAGCTGTGCCAATCTTTTGAGTCAGAGGATTCCAAACATCCTCCTGCGCCCAATTACTAAATTGATTCCATTTTTCGCTAACTACCTTAATTACCGGGTTAGCCTTGAGCATGAAATTAAGCCATGCTTCCTGTGCTTCTTGTTTCAGGCTTTCCCAAGCTTGACCTAATTGTTTAGCCGCATTACTAGGGAAATTGTCAAGATTATTGACAAACGCTTGGGCTTTACCTTGGTAGCGAGCACATAATTCCCCAGCTTCACCATCTAAAGAAGATATCGTGTCTTTGGCATCTTTCTCTAATTTTGACCAACCTTGTTCAACTTCACCCGCCGAATCCGTGGCTTGCGCTTGAATCCCTTGTACTTCTTGACTAACTTGATTCTCTAGAGTTTCTTGTTCGGCAATTGTTTCATCTTGCAGGCTGGCTTCATCCGTTTGTAATCCTTGGACGGTACTTTGAGTCTCAGCTTGCAGTTCATCGCCCTTAGTTTTGCTTTCAGAAGTTAACTCGTCTCCCTTGGTTGTCCCGTCAGCCGTTAACTCATCCCCCTTAGTTTTGCTTTCAGCGGTTAACTCGTCTCCCTTAGTTTTACTCTCAGAGGTTAATTCATCACCCTTAGTTTTACTCTCAGACGTTACCTCATCGCCCTTAGTTTTGCTTTCAGAGGTTAACTCGTCTCCCTTAGTTTTCCCGTCAGCGTTTAACTCATCTCCCTTAGTTTTACTCTCAGACGTTACCTCATCGCCTTTAGCTTTACTCTCAGCGTTTAACTCATCCCCCTTAGCTTTACTCTCAGCGTTTAACTCATCCCCCTTGGTTTTACTCTCAGCGTTTAACTCATCCCCCTTAGCTTTACTCTCAGAATTTAACTCATCTCCCTTGGTTTTACCCTCAGAGTTTAACTCGTCCCCTTTATTTCTTGCTTCGTTATCAACCTCTGACTTTTTACCCTCAGACTCCGCTTGTAAATCACCCTTCTTACTATTAGCCTCCCCTTCAAGGGAATCTAAAAGCCCTTTTGCCCAATCAAGGGAATCTCCAGCTACATCGCTAATGGCATTACCAACATCCTGAATAACATTTCTTTGAACAACTTGACCGGATTTAACTTGCTGTTCATCAACTGGCTTAACGGATGCATTACTTTCAGCATCTTTTACCGCCACAGCTTCTTCCCCAGGTGCAACGTCTTCCTCAACGTTTGGTTCTACCGCTTTTTTCTCGACTTCAGCAGGTTTAGTGTCTTTAGCTTTCGGTTCAGGCGTTTCCTTAACCTCTGGTTCAGATGGAGGTTTAGTTTCAGGCGGTGCTTTCTCCTCTGGTTGTACTTGGGGTTTTTCCGGTTCCGCTGGTTCCGGTGCTTCAGTCGCAGGCTCAGGCGTTGCGTCTTGTTTCGGTTCAGCCGGAGCGACATCTGCTGGTTTGTCTTCTACTTGAGGCGTTTGTGTCGCACCCTCTTTAATATCGGGAGTTGCTGTAACTTGAGGAGTTTCTGTCGCCGGAGGAGTTTCTTTAGCGGGTTTGTTAATTTGCTCAACTTGCGGTTTAGGTAAGGGTTCAGATTTGGGTGCATTTGTCCCAGGTTGAGGAATCGCCGCAATTTTTTGTTGGGCTTGCTGCAATACTTGTTCTAAAGCCGCTTTGGGTTCTTGACTCGGATCAATAGTTTGAGCAGCACTCTGATCAGTATTATCCATCTGATCCTGCTGCTGTTGCCACATAGCCGTTAAAGATGTCCCCTGATTGGCTTGACTTAAATCAGGGATTTGGATACCTCCAGCACCTGTATTGGCTGTTTCCGTATTAGCCGGAGTTTCAGCCGCTTTTCGGTGGGGTTGAGTTTTCCCTTCAGTTTCAGTCGCTGCGGATTCAGCTTCGGGTTGAGGCGCAGTACCTTCTGTCTCTGGTTTAGCTTCTTTGGTGGGTGCTGGGGTAGCTAGGGATTCAGTTGAATTATCTTGTGCTTTGGATTTAGCTTCGGGTTTGGATGCTGGCGCAACTTCGGGTTTATTTGTACCCCCTTGTGCTTCGGGTTGGGTTTCTGTGGAGGGTGCTGGGGTAGCGGGGGATTCAGTTG
Source organism: Coleofasciculus sp. C1-SOL-03 (assembly GCF_040220555.1). NCBI lineage: Bacteria > Bacillati > Cyanobacteriota > Cyanophyceae > Coleofasciculales > Coleofasciculaceae > Coleofasciculus > Coleofasciculus sp. C1-SOL-03. Next base: position 36,387 of record NZ_JAVJUO010000008.1, on the reverse strand, counting down.
AATTATCTTGTACTTTGGGTGTGGTGGCTTCAGGTTTGGGTGCTGGCGCAACTTCAGGTTGAGTTTTAGTACCTTGTGCTTCCAGTTTCGCGTCTGTGGTGGGTTCGGCTTGAGGAGGTGGCTCGATTTTCCCTTGGGGTGGATTCGATAATTGAGGTTCAGCCGGAGCAGGTTTTTGTACCGCTTGAGTCTCTGTCTCTGTGACTAACGGCTTATCCACCTTAGCTTCTGCAACATCTGGTGAAGTTTCCGTTGGCTGAGATTCTGCACCTGTGGCTGTTTGAGTATTAGGCGGTGGAAGTTCTTTAGCCGGAAGTGGCGGGGAATTCTTATCTACAGATAGTTGAGACGGATTTTTGTTGGATGTAGCTGGAGACTCCTGCTCCTCAATCGTCTTAGCTTGTAGCGTAGGAGTGAGGTTATCTCCCTGTAACGATAATGGGTTTTTATTCAAACCCCTAGCACTCGCTATATCAGCTTTCGCCTGGATGGTTCCTGTGTGCTTTTCTTCTTCTTTCTCTTTTTGTTCCTGCTCACAGGTGGAACATGAGCGCTGAACCGTTTCTGGCTGACTCGATGGCTGAACGTTAAATCGATTTAATCCATTGAAGACAGAATGAGTTCTCTGTTCTATTTTGGGATGATACTGTTCTAACCCATCCTGAAGCACATTCCTCTGCACCGGAGGAGACTCTTTCCCCTGAGTGTTAACGGGAATATTCAGCAAATTAGAACTCAAACGAGATGCTCTTTCCCGTTGAGCTTGTAAGTTCGGCTTTTGGGATGGCTGTTTTCCACTGTCTGCTGCTGATGGTTCAGAAGAGGTGACAGCAACTCCGTCTACTTCTTTCTCAGGGGATTCTGAATTCTGTGATAATTCGGCTTCTGAACCTTCCTCTCGCTGAACCGTCTCTTCTTCCTCACTCTCTGTCGCTTCAGCTTCTGAAACGTCTGGCTGTTGAGCGTTATTTTCTAACCCTGCATTCGTGGGCTTCTCCTGTACAGATTGCGGGGGTGGGGTTTGAGGGACATTAACCGGGACATTAAGACCGTTATAGCCGACAAAAGCTGACTGATCCAGTTTCTGTTGCAAAAACGCCTTCTGTTCCTCCGGTGAGCGTCGCACCACAGGTTTTTGGGGTTTCGGAACTTTGAAACGGCGTCGCTGCAATGGATTCGGCGCGGACTTCCGACTCAAGGGTGAGAAATTGGGTTTGCGGATGGGTTCTCGGAAAGACATTACCAGAGGTTCCCCCGATTGACGCTGGTCTTTTCTGTCCTTCCCAGTCGGCGCGATCGCGTCTAGGAGATGGGTAGCAGAAAATATCTTTAAGCATACCCCCAAACAGGCGATCGCATTCTACCCCACTTCAGAAAACTTAACCAACGGGCGATCGTTTTTTGAGAACAGGTAGCAGAGAACAGAGAACAGTAAGGGTTCAACGCTGATGTAATCTAGGTCTTTGCTCCTTTAAATAGCTAGGTGCTGGCACATCACTACGCGCATATACGTGCTGCTGCCATTCTTTTGTGTCTGGCTCATTTTCCCAGAAAAAAGTTCCTATATCGCCAGAATATACCCAAACACGGTCATCTGCTCCCCACAAGAAATAGGTTGTATGACGTATATCAAATTGTTCAGATGATGTGTACAAAACATTTTGCTCCTGATCTAATATTTTGAATTGTTGATAAGGAAGATCAGAAGTTTTATTACTTTCTATAACAAGAGTATATTTCCCTGATGGTGAAATAGCAGGGTTTTCTACTGTTGCAACTTCTGCTGGTAGAACCATTGCTTTTTCCTGGCAACTTGTTAAAACAATCAATACAACCAATAAATTATAAAATAGTTTTTTAAAAAAGACTATTGTCTTGTTCATAAGCAAAGCCTCTTCATTATTATCGATTCAGCTTTATAAGCACTCTGTTTCAGATGAACCATGATTTATAACTTTAATTAAGGGGCCATCCTTCACTAGAAATTACGTTTCCTGAGGCATCAATTTCCACAACAGACTGGGAACTCCAAGTGATATGAATAGTGTAGGGTTCTGCTCTTCCTAGAGTAATTCTCTCGGCAAATAAACTCTTGATGTTGTCTGTTGTATACTGAGGATTAGGATCGATAACATCATTCCAAGTATAGGAAAGATCTAGAGTTATAGTTCTTGTGCCACCTGCGTCAGAAACACTTGATGAAGTTCCCGTAATTTGAAAGTCTCCTACGTTGGCATTTGTCCCATGTAGATACTGATAGCCAACAATACTCTCTCCATTCTCAATACTTACATGAAACGTTTCAGAAATGTTTCCCGAACCTGTTCCCATGGTCTTAGCCAGTTCAAGCACCTTTGACTGTAGTGTCTGCTGCAAAGATTCATTTGCCTTCATATAACTAGACCAATTGGACTCATTATTAATATGCCAGTCTCCACCTCCTGTAAGATAACGATACAATATAGATCGACCTGCCCAATCCGATTCTAAGTGTCCTCCCCCACCTGTGCCACCTTCTGGACGGCGGCGTCGCCTATCTGATTCAACTTCTCTTTCAGTTCTCCGCTCAGTTCTACGCTCACTTCTTGATTTATTATTATCTAATTGATTTCCTTGCTCTTTTCCTAACCCACTTGAGAGAACCTTCCTCTGCACCACAGGAGACGCTTTCCCCTGAGTGTTAACGGGAATAGTCAGCAAATTGGAACTCGAACGCGATATTCTTTCCCGTTGAGCTTGTAAATTCGGTTTTGGGGATGGGTTGTTTCCACTCTCTGCTGCTGAAGGTTGAGCCGGGGTGACAGCAACTCCGTCTGCTTCTTTTTCAGGGGATTCGGGATTCTGTGATAATTCGGCTTCTGAACTTTCCTGGCGCTGAACCGTCTCTTCTTCCTGACTCTCTGTCGCTTCAGCTTCTGGAACGTCTGGCTGTTGAGCGTTATCTTCTAACCCTGCATCAGTGGACTTCTCCTGTACAGGTTGCGGGGGTGGGGTTTGAGGGACATTAACCGGGACATTAAGACCGTTATAGCCGACAAAGGCTGACTGATCCAGTTTCTGTTGTAAAAACGCCCTCTGTTCCTCCGATGAGCGTCGCACCACAGGTTTTTGGGGTTTCGGAACTTTGAAACGGCGTCGCTGCAATGGATTCGGCGCGGACTTCCGACTCAAGGGTGAGAAATTGGGTTTGCGGATGGGTTCTCGGAAAAACATTACCAGAGGTTCCCCTGATTGACGCTGTTCTTTTCTGTTCTTCCCAGTCGGCGCGATCGCGTCTAGGAGATGGGTAGCAGAAAATATCTTTAAGCCTACCCCCAAACAGGCGATCGCATTCTACCCCACTTCAGAAAACTTAACCAACGGGCGATCGCCCTTTTCGACCAATACTCCAACATACAATTTCTTGAACTTCCGGCACAAACCCATAACTCCAACCCGCCCTTCTGGGGGAACTCTTGCATCTTTAGAATTCTCTACCCAGATAAACGGGATACAATCGAAAAGTAACTTACTCTATAAATCTTAAGGGTCTAGCACTCGCGCTTTTGACGTGGAATCGCCTGAAACTGTTTTGTTTGAATTCAACTCGATCGATGAAGCCCTAGCCGACCTCAAAGCCGGTCGCGCTTTGGTGGTGGTTGACGATGAAAACCGGGAGAACGAAGGGGACGTAATTTGCGCCGCCCAATTTGCCACACCGGATATGATTAATTTCATGGCGGTGGAAGCCAGGGGCTTGATTTGTCTGGCGCTGATGGGAGAACGCCTGGATGCCCTGGATTTACCATTGATGGTAACCAAAAATACCGATAGCAATCAAACGGCGTTCACGATTAGTATTGATGCAGCATCCCATTTGGGGGTGACAACGGGTATCTCGGCAGAAGACCGGGCGCGAACCATCCAAATTGCGATTAATCCCCAGACTAAACCCTGTGATTTACGTCGTCCGGGTCATATTTTCCCGATCCGCGCCAGAGAAGGAGGGGTCCTCAAGCGGGCGGGTCATACGGAAGCGGCGGTGGATTTACCGCGATTGGCAGGATTATACCCAGCCGGGGTGATTTGTGAGATCCAAAATCCCGATGGGTCAATGGCGCGTTTGCCCCAGTTGATTCAGTATGCCAAACAGCATCATCTCAAACTGATTAGCATTGCTGATTTAATTAGTTATCGCCTGCAACACGATCGCTTCGTTTACCGGGAAACGGTGGCTAAATTGCCGACGCAGTTTGGCACGTTTAAAATTTACGGCTATCGTAATACCTTGGACAATACAGAACATGTGGCAATTGTCAAGGGTGATCCGGAAACGTTTCCAGACCAACCCGTGATGGTACGGATGCACTCGGAATGTCTCACGGGAGATGCTTTGGGTTCCCTACGCTGTGATTGTCGTCAGCAACTCGAAGCCGCATTAAAAATGATTGAGACAGCGGGTCAAGGGGTGCTGGTGTATTTGCGTCAAGAGGGACGCGGGATTGGTTTGGTGAATAAGCTGAAAGCCTATTCCCTCCAGGATATGGGATTGGATACGGTGGAAGCGAATGAACGCTTGGGATTTCCGGCGGATCTGCGGAACTATGGCATGGGGGCGCAGATGCTGAATGATATTGGTGTCAAGCAAATTCGCTTGATTACCAATAATCCGCGTAAGATTGCGGGATTAAGGGGATATGGGATTGAGGTGGTCGATCGCGTCCCCCTGTTGATTGAATCCAATGACTATAACTCGATCTATTTAGCCACCAAGGCACAGAAACTAGGGCATCTGTTGCTACAAACGTATTTAGTCACCGTGGGAATTCAGTGGCTCGATGCGCCGCAATCGGTGACGGAACGGTATGAACGACTGGAAAAACTGCGACATTTAGCCGCAAGCCATAACCTATTGTTACAGGAAGAGGCCCGTCCTGTGGCGATCGCACTATTTGGGAAACCGTCTTTAATTGTTCACCTGGGCTTTGATCAAGCTAACTTAGCAGAACCCGACTGGTACAAAGATAGCCATCATCCTTACTGCGTTGCGATCGCCAAGATCTTAGATACACTCAGTACCTGGTCGCAACTGGGACGCCTAGAATTTCTTGTCTCTACTGGGGTCGATCCCCTGCTTAGTTTACAAGTTCAGCTTGATCGGCAAATGTTCTCATTGAGTCAGTGTCCCTCCCGTGTATTTGAGAATTTAACCACGCAAAAAATCTACAGTTTTGAGCGGTAATGGTTATTTGTCCTTGGTCAATAGTATTCACTACCTATCATTAATATGTTTTTTTGTCAACCCGTAGTTTTAACGATTTCTGGAAACCAACGATCATAAATTCCTGAATTGTACGGATTCTTGATCGGTGTCCTTAAATCTACAATTGAAATCAAACAGAAAATGCTGAGTCTCTCCCGGTAGGTTATTGGTAGCTACCGGGGGATTTTGTCTGAAACTTGGACAATACGACTATCAAGCTTTTGGGCAACATCGCCAACTTGAATTAATGGCATTTGTCCATTTACATACATCACCCCTGTGAATGCAACCATTCCACCTCGGCGAAAGGTTGCCATATCTAACTGTAGGGGGGTTCCTTCCATATCGATGCCTAAGGTAAAGCCTGTTGAGGTATCTGCCACGTTATTCAATTCTGGGAGGGGTTTATATTCCAAAACGTTGATTTCTCCCATCCCTTGCAATCGTTGCTTCAGTTGGCTAACCAGCAACTGTTGCATTTCGGGTTGCTGTAACTGTTGTACGGTAGTATCAAAGTTGACCCAATCCGGTTCGCTAAGGGGACTGGTAAATCCTAGAACAATTTGCAAGTTTTCGGGATTGACAAAGGCGAATAAATTTTCTGGGTTTAAATTAGCTTCCTGGAATTGCTGGGTTAACAGTCTAAACTGAGAGGCAAGTGAGGCGGCTAATTCGGGGGGAAGTTCCTGGAATCCCTCAGGTAAGTCTTCGAGTAACAGCTTGACATTTGCCGAGGTGGAGGCTTGGGAAATCGTTTGGGGTATCGGCAGGGATGCTGTCGAGGCTGAAGTTACGGGTGTAGCCGCATTAATCGGATTACCTGTGAATAGGATGCCACTCAACAGGCATAAGCTTAAGGGAATTCTCTTGATCATCTTACAATCAGCAAGGGGACTGCCGCTATGGTAGCAAAATGGGGAACGGGGAACAGGGAACAAGGAACAGAATCTGTTGATTTACGATACAATTTTTCTCTTGGTCTAATGGGTGGGTGAGTCATAGCAAATCCGCTTTTGCCATCCCCCTTTATCTCTTGGGTACTTTTTCCTTGGAACCTTCTGCCTTCTGCCTTCTGCCTTCTGCCTTCTGCCTTCTGCCTTCTGCCTTGTCCCTAGTGAAAGGGGGGAGTTAAGCCGGATTTAGTATGATGCAATTCAAATTTTCTCAGGTTTCTCGATCACGATTAGCGATTACGGCGGCACTCGCTTTTTTTTGTATGGCGTTAATTTTCGGCTTACATCGACACTATACGTTTTATTCCTCCTACGACCAAGGTATTTTTAATCAAGTCTTCTGGAATAACCTGCATGGGCGTTTTTTTGAGAGTTCCTTATCCTCACAACTTTCGACGAATGTCGTTCATCAGGGAGAGGTTCCCAGGGTGGATTATCATCGTTTGGGACAACATTTTACGCCAGCGTTGTTACTTTGGTTACCCCTGTATGCTTTATTTCCTACACCCGCAACGTTAACTGTATTGCAGGTAACATTGGTCACGGCGGCGGGTTTAGTTCTGTATTTTCTCGCACAAGAGTATCTGGAACTAACCTTAGCTGGGATGATTACAGTTAGCTTTTACTGCGCGAATGCGGTTATTGGTCCAACGTTATCGAACTTTCACGATATTTCCCAGATTCCCCTATTGGTTTTCGGACTGCTGCTAGCGATGGAAAAACGCTGCTGGTGGCTGTTTTGGCTATTAGCCGTTTTACTTTTAGCCGTGCGCGAAGATGCGGGAATTGGATTATTTGGTGTGGGCGTGTACTTAATCCTGAGTCGGCGCTATCCCCGGATTGGGTTAGCGGTTTGTAGCTTAAGTTTTGGCTATATAATTCTACTGACGAATCTGGTTATGCCATTATTTTCCGAGGATATTTCGCAGCGGTTTATGATGGAACGATTCGGTCAATATGCTTCAGGGGATGAGGCGTCTACGTTAGAGATTATCTGGGGAATGGTGAGTAATCCGGGGCGGGTGTTGGTGGAATTGGTGACACCCTTGGGTCGCACGTTGAATTATTTATTGGGGCAATGGTTACCGTTGGCGTTTGTACCCGCGATTTCCCCCGCGTCTTGGATGATAGCGGGATTTCCTTTACTCAAGTTATTTTTAGGTAAGGGTGAATCGGTACTGGCGATTAATATTCGCTATGCGATGACGGTAGTGCCAGGGCTATTTTATGGGGCGATTCTCTGGTGGTCAAAGCATCAAGAGTTATACAGGCGATCGCGCTTTCGATATTTTTGGATTTTTTGTATTAGTTTGACGCTATTTTTCTCCTATACATCTAGCGCTTCGGCGTTAAATCGGGCGTTTTATTTTATGTTACCGGATTCTTTTGATCCGTGGGTCCATATCTCATTACCCCAACAGTGGCGACATGTGCAACAAATGCGTCCTTTAGTTAGTCAAATTCCACCAGATGCGAGTGTTTCGGCGACAACTTATATTATTCCCCATCTCTCTAGTCGCCGTGAAATTATTCGCTTACCGGATTTAAGGCTACGCAATGATCAGCAAGAGGTCATCAAGGTAGATTATATGATTGCTGACCTTTGGCGATTGCAGCAGTATCAGGTAGCGTTTGATCAGGAACGAGGACTCTTGGCGTCGCTGGTATCGCTCATTGATCAGGTAACGGCAAAGCAGGAGTATGGCATTATTGGGTTTGAGGATGGGGTGATTTTATTGCAAAACGGCGTCGATTCTAATTCTGAGGCTATGGAAAAGTGGTTAGTGTTTCGGAAACAATTGGTTAACCGTTTATCAACATAAAACGTCTGATACAGATATCGGTCAGGTCAAGCGTATTCGTATAGGGAAATCAGCAAAAATATTTTGTGAAATAATCCTTGGCTATAGTTATGCGATCGCACTTCACTCTAACTCTTGCTGAGTTGCATTCCCATTCCCCCCAGTTGTCCCTTTTTAATTAAACGTCAGATGCATTAAAATGCTTTTTTGTCAAATTTACCTCGGTCTGAGTCGAGGAAATTGGGTCATGTAAGATGCTTGTCGTATTTCACGTTTGCCGCAGTGTTACGGGATAAAATAACGTATTTATAAGGCTTTAAAGCGTTTAAGGTTAAAAATTTGCCATAAAAACAGCACAATACAGGATTAAGTTAACATTGTACTACAACCTCAAACCCTGATCAAATCAGGATCGACCCGTGATGTTTTCTGCCCGTGTTAAATTTGCTTAACTTTAAATGATTAAAACGTAAGCGTAAAGACTAAAAGTTTTGCTTATCTCAGTCGGATGCCCCTATGATCGTCTTGTCAGGGCGACCACAAACTACGTTATCGGGGTTTAATAATTGGTGCGATCGCGAGTCTAACTCCTATCTGCTAATATGAGAGGATATGCAAGGTTCAACGGGTCGGTATTCTATGGGTTTATGGCATGGCAATGATTACTTCAACTCCAGTAAGTCTAAACTTAGACAACGTTGGTTTAAGCATTGATTTGATCAGATAAGACAACAATGCCATACAGTCAATTCACCACGCTTGCTAAAGCCAAAGAAGCCTTCAATCTCACGACAGCAGAAGGGATTAGATTTTTGCCGGAAATTGACCCGATTCAACCCAGTTCTATCTTAGCCGCCATTCTGGACGAAAATCTCCCTCTCGCTGTAGCGACAGGAAGTGAGAAAGCCCGATCTGAATTAATTATTAGCCCAGTTTTAGTGGAAGTGCGGCGCATTTTGAACCGTCAAATTAGTTTATTTTCTGGCGAAGACTTTAACGTCGATGAATCACTGGGGCTTAATGGACGTTGTGACTTCCTGATCAGTCGTTCCCCCGAACTTTTAGACATTGAAGCCCCAGCGGTTGTGATTGTGGAGGCGAAACAAGCTAACCTTAAATCGGGAATTGGTCAATGTGTGGCGGAAATGGTGGCTGCCCAGAAATTTAATATCGCTAAGGAAAAACCGCTTGAATGTATTTATGGTACAGTTAGTAATGGCAACCAGTGGCAATTTCTTAAACTGGAAGATACTACAGTTACGATTGATCTGATCATTTACCCCCTCCCACCCGTTGAGCAAATTTTAGCCTTTTTGGTGTGGATGATACAGCAGGGATAAAGGCAGAAGTAAGAAGACAGCAGCTAGAGGGCAGGGTGAAAAGCGTTTAATGTAGTAAGCTTTAGCTTACTTAAGCTTTCAGCCGGAAATTTATTTCCTGGCATCTATCATAAATTGTAGGGGGTGATGCCAACGTTGATGGCGCTAAAGCGCAACTACAAGCGCAACTACGAACTTAGGAAACAAACGATATGTCTTGACGTTTCGCCGCCTGAATCGTGTTTCCCCAAGTATATAACCCATGACCCGCGATCGCGAAGCCAAATAACTCATCACTCCCGGCTAAATATCGATCCGAATTGATCCCCCATGTTTTTATCCTGAACACCCATCTGGTTGGCTTCTTTTCGGGAAGCGAGTATAAGCAAAGACCAATGACGTAGCTTGCTTCTTTTCGGGTAGCGAGTATGACATAAGACATAAGACAAACTACTGATCACTCATATCCAGCAAAACCTTTAACACGCCCTTAGTTTTTGCCTGTTCAACGGCTTTAAGTCCGTCTCGTAACGGATAATGACCCTGAATTAGAGGTTTCACATCCACCTGTCCTGACGCCAGTAACTCAAGGGCGGGGGCAAACGGACCACAACGCGACCCAATTAGGGTAATTTCGTCTACAACTAGAGATGAAGCATCAAAGGTTAATTGACCCGCGTAGGTACTTTTCAGGACTAAAATCCCTCGTGGACGTAAGGCGCGACGGGCAAGTTCAAATCCAGCCGGATTTCCGGTACACTCTACAGCGATATCAAAGGACCGTTTGGCGATCGCATCGGCGAATCCCACGTTAATCCCGCGTGCCGATAAATTTGCCAACTTATGTTGATGACGCCCAACCACGAACAGATCACATCCAGTTAGGGCAAGGGTTTGGGCAACTAATTGCCCCAGTTTACCATCGCCGACCACCAACACCCGTTCAGTCAAACTCACCGTCACTTGCTGCTGAATTTCCAACGCGGCGGCGACGGGTTCGGTAAATGTCGCCAAATCCGAGGGTAAATTATTGGGGACTCGATGCAAGTTCTCGATGGGTAAACTGAGATAGTCGGCAAATGCCCCATGGCGGTTGACAATTCCCAGTACAGTGCGATTTTCACAGTGGGTTGATTGTCCACGTTGACAATAGCGACATTGCCCACAGACGGCGTTAATCTCGCCAACAACCCGTTGTCCCTGTAACTCGGTCGGTCCTTGTTCGACTACACCGACGAATTCATGCCCTAAAATACCCTTGTAGGGGTAATAGCCTCGAATTAATTCCAAATCCGTGTTGCAGATACCCGCCTGCACAACTCGCACCAAGGCTTCTCCCGGTGGGGGTTGAGGAATGGGAACGTCTTGGCGGAGTCGCAGTTGATTGTTTTCCAGCCAAAGTGCTTGCATGGGAATTAATTTTGGATCAAGATAACTTGATTAGCATTTTATGATCAGATGGGACAACGTGGATATTCCAGAAGACATTACCTTTGAAGACGCGATCGCACAGACTCAATCCCTGATCAGGCAACTGTCATCCGGTGAACTCTCCCCGGTAGACGCGGCGAGTGCGATCGCCCAACTCGTGCAAACCCAAAATGGTGCCAGAGGCTTCTTTGTCACCTACCTCACGGCTGAGGATAGGTTAGCGGATACTCCTGCACCAGAGATCATTCAAGCCCTGGAATCTGCGCCGGATACCGTGGCGGAACTATTGGTGAAAAATTTAGCCATGTCAACCGGGATGGCTATGACTCACCGTCGCAATCAGAATGAAGAGATGGCGCAAGGATCGGATCGAGTACGACGGCGCACGATGCATTTAATTGAGAGGGTTAACTTGCCTCAAGTTCAGGACAAATTGGTGGCATTACGGGAAAGTGCCATAACCGGACAGGGAAATTATAAGACCTTTCTGGAACGTTGGCAGTATGATGCACAGCAACGGGAGATGATTCGTCAAACGTTGGATCGGGTGATTGATTAGGGGTGATTGTTGATTGTTCATGGTTGTGCCGAGAAAATTCTTCTCTTCCCCATCTCCCTCATCTTCCCTATCTCCTAGACGTAGCCTGCTACGTTTCTACATTTGCGCCGTTGTTTCAACTTAAGTACGCCCCTCCAGCCAACTGACCAAATCGTCTAGACTGGTGAAGTCGAGAAAATCTTCTCCTAACTTTTCCAAATCGTCCAACGGTAGGTCTTCAACTTGGCTAGTTATTGCCGCTGGGATTTCGCCAAAACGCTTTTGAAGTAAACGCATCACTAGCGCGATCGTTTGTTGAAGTCTTCCTTCTTCTCTTCCTTCTTCTCTTCCTTCTTCTTTTGCGTAAGTAATCCGCCCTTTTTCATCTTGCAAGAGCATCCCCCGTCGATCGACGATATCTAACTCTTCTGGAGTCATTCTCGCTTGGTTAGCTAGATTTAACGCTAATTCTATTTCCGAGACTTGCCCTAAACTGTCTGGGATATCCTCTAAGCTGGCAGCTTCTTTCAGGAAATAAAGCCATTTATCACTTAAACTGTTTAATTCAGAGAGAGTTTTCTGGAATTTTGGCAATTCCACAAAGACTAGCTGCAATTCTTGATCGAGGACTTCAATTTTTTTCGTTTTTTCTTGAAACACAAATTGGTTAATCACATCGGCTGTTTGCTTAAACAGAATAAAATCGGTAATCGTAACCGCTATGGTTGGCTTGAGCAGCGGGTAATCCTCCCCTGTAACCAACTGATTCGCGTAGGCTTTGGCTAGGTTGTAAGCCACTCGTTTGTTAAACGCAGCCATTGCCGCGACCTGCATTTCGATGACGACAATCGAACCATCGGCTAAAATGGCTTTGATATCTAAATACGTATCTTTTAAACTGAGTACTTGACCAGGATTATAAGGATTGGAAATAGTTAAGGATTGAATGACTGTCTCGCCATCATAAATTATAGCATTGAGAAAGCTGATTAATATCTCTTTACTTTGTTCAGAGCCAAATATTTTTTTAAAGGCATAATCGACTTTAGGATTAATAAATCTCATAATGTTCTCCCTGTTTATCCTGAAGTGATATGGCAGAAGGCAGAAGGCAGAAGGGTTTTTACGGCTACGTCGTCCTTTGTGCGATTCAAGAAAGTCCTAACCTTAATGACAACAGCTATAGAAGATAGTTTAATTTTATCTTTAAACGAATACCCCTGCCAATTATTCTGTAGAGACGTTGCCTGCAACGTCTCTACATCTCCTGTGTTGATTCACTCATCGTTCACAAAATAGCCCCGTGGGGTAATCATCCAATCCCCATGGAGACGGGTACTTTGATTGCCAATGAGTACAGTGGTTAGCATATCAATCGGACTATCTAGCAATTTGTCAAGAGTAGAAAGCGTAATTGCTTCATCCTCACGATAAGCCGATCGCACGATCGCGACTGGAGTTTGAGGGGAACGGTATTGGAGTAAGATAGTATGGGCGATGGTCAACTGTTCAATGCGAGTACGCGATCGCGGATTATATAAAGCAATCACAAAATCCGATTGGGCAGCCGCATGCAGGCGCTTTTCAATCACCTGCCAAGGCGTCAACAAGTTACTTAAACTAATCGCACAAAAATCATGCATCAGAGGCGCACCCACACGAGACGCCGCCGCTTGCAAGGCGGTAATTCCGGGAAAGACTTGCACCCTTGGTGTTTTCCCATCCCAATCTTGGGCTTTGAGTTCCTCTAACACTAATCCCGCCATCCCATAAATCCCACAATCCCCCGACGACACCACCGCTACGGTTAACCCCCACTGGGCTAACTCAATCGCCCGTTGCGCCCGTTGGCGTTCCTGAGTAATCGGCAGAGATTCAACAATTTGTCCGGGATGCAGAAGCGGCGAAATTAAATCAATATAGAGAGAATAACCGATGATTGCATCAGCATCAGAGAGTGCCGTTTTAGCCGCAGGCGTCATTTGGTCTAACTGTCCCGGTCCGGTACCCACCAGCAACAGTTGTCCCGTTTTACCTATATATTCTTGTTGTGCCACAGCAATCGCCACCGTCACCGCCCCCGGTTGATCATCCGCCCGCACAATTTGTTTTTTTACCAGTAGGTTCGGAGTTGGCACTTGAGTGTCAGAAGCGCTAAAGCGCTGACTACATACAAACGCCGCCGCTTCTGCCACACTGGGAGTCCCCACCGCCTGATTCACCACCGTTGACGGCGTCGGTACGTTGACCGATCGCAATACCTCCGCCGGAAATGTTTGCAACGGCAAATCATGGGCGTGACAAAATTCCACCAATCCCACTTCCGAGGCTTTAAGATCAATCGTGGCAATTCCGGCGATCGCACCAATAGCTAGATGATGCCGTTGACAGGTTTGAAGGATCGCCGTTTCAATTAATTCTCTGGAGGTTCCCCGTTCACAGCCAATCCCCACCCATAATACCCGTGGATGCCATTGTACCTTGGGTAAATCAGAGGTTGGAGAAAAGCGACGCTGAGTAAAACTAATCCAAATCCGGGCATTGATTGATTGGAAATTGGCGGAATTAGCATCAACTGTCTGTTCGTCAGCATCGAAAACAAAGGGATGTCCTGAGGGGAGGTGATTTTGCCACAACGTCGAACCCACCTCTTGGATGACTTCAACCCGTTCACCTTTGGCTACGGCGGCGCTGACTCCTGTCCAATCTCCCTCTCCCCGTTGCCAACCCAAGGGAATCCCTAGCATATCGACAGCCGGTAAATTTAATCCCGTAGAACCCCCGGTTAAAATAGGCGTCGCCCCCAGTTGCAAGGCAATCATCCTTGTCAATTGATTGGCTTTCCCTTGATGTCCACTGCATAAACTAATCACAAATTGCCCGGTTTCATCGACAACGACAACCGCCGGATCAGAGGATTTATCCTGTAAAAGTGGGGCAATCAGACGTACTACCGCCCCTGTTGCTAAACCAAAAATAAAAGCGCGATGCGTTTGCCAGAGTGAGGCGATGTGGGATTTAAGAGCACCCGGATAGAACGATTCGGTGGGAACAGCGTTTGGTTCAGAGGGATGAAGCGACTCAGGTAGCCACAATGTCGCCCCGGCTGTCTGGCACAGAGGCTGTAGGGTTTGGGCGGCGGTAGGCGTTGTGGCGATCGCGGCTAGGGGGTGAAAGTCTTGAAATGGTAACACAGTCAATTTAGTTAATTCCCGACCTTAGATTAAGGGACAAATGAGACAATTTTACGGACTCTACTCTGATAATGTCAGTAGGTGGACACAATTAAAGTTAACGGTTGAGATTAGGGAACTCTTAACAATGATGCCGATGCAATGATCACAGGAGAGGGCGCACGTCTGTGCGCCCCTACAGTTTCTGTTTAACGCTAATTTTGGGAAATTATTTCTCTGGGAACTCTTGACAAATACAGTAGTTGTCTGAGAGTATTATTTCATAATGGGAAAATGTGGCCGCCTGTAGGGTCGAATTTCATCCCGATTCAACAGAACTTCCTATCTCCTAAGTCAATACCCTAATTGTCCTGACTAGAAGCAAAAACTCTGAATCAGTTAAATACGCCCGGAAAACGGGATGCTGCTGACAGGGATTGACGACTCCTTATGAATCGACAGGCTTTGATCGTTGGGATTAATACTTACGATACTCAGCACCTGAAAAACTTAACATTACCAGCAAAGGATGCGGATGCGATCGCCCAACTCCTGATTGATCGTGGTAATGTCCAAGTCAGGCGAATTCCGGCTTTTAACACGCCTGTCGATTCAACCACGCCGATTCGAGTTACCCTGACGCAACTCGAAACCGCACTCGTCCAACTCTTGTTACCAGAAGGAAACAGGATTCCCGATACGGTTCTGCTGTATTTCTCTGGCTATGGACTCTGCAAAGACCCCGATAGACAAACCAGTTTCTTGGCTACAAGTGATAGTAACCCTAATCGCGGTCATTGGGGATTATCGCTGTCCTGGCTGCGTGATTTGTTGCAACAAAGTCCAGTGCCAGAGCAAATTATTTGGTTAGATTGCTATGGTAACGATGAAGGATTTGACCTCACCCAAGCTGATCCAGGATATCGGGGTGAGGGATACAGTCGTTGTTTTATCGCCACCTGTCAGTCAGAAGGGGATGGAAAGACGGGAAGATGGGGAGAAAAAGATAAAGCTAAAATACGACAACTGAATCCGACTGAATCGCATCATTATAGTCAGTTGGCGTCCATTCTATTATTAGGACTGGATTCCACCAATCATCCCCCTGGCTGGGTGACGAACTATACCCTGACCAATTTAATTAATCAATTATCCCCTCCCTTGATTTTTGCCAACGCTGGGAAACCAATTCTGTTGATCCGTAACCCCACAACTGACCCAGAATCCTTACCCGCTTTACCCCCCAGCGCACCGGAACGGTTTTGTCCTTATCAAGGGTTGGCGTATTTTGACTATAAAAATGAAGATCCCCAGTATTTTTATGGACGAGAAACCTTAACCGATGCACTCCTCGAACACATCCGCATCAACAACTTGCTGGCGGTAATTGGAACCTGTGGGAGTGGCAAATCTTCGCTAATTCGCGCTGGATTATTATATCAGCTGCAACGGGGACAACGGTTATCGGGGACTCAGGAATGGCTGACGTTGATTTTTCAACCCGGTGAACATCCTCTCCAGAATTTAGCCCGATCCTTTATTAATCCTCATAACCCGGAACGCGAGTATCAATTCGCCCAAACCCTGAAACTGATCCAAATGGGGGGAGTAGGATTAGGGATTGTGGTGCGGACAATGGCTGAAGAACGGCGGTTAGTGTTGGTGGTGGATCAATTTGAGCAGGTGTTTACCTGTTGTCAGGATCAAACCGAACGACAACAGTTTCTTGATTGTTTGTTAGGTGGATTAGAACGTAGCGAGAATCAACTTTGTCTGGTTATCGGGATGCGAACGGATTTTTTAGGTCATTGTGCGAATTATCCCCAATTGATGCAAAAAATCCAGGCGTTGATGGTGACAGTGACGCCAATGACTAGGGAAGGGTTAGAAACCGCTATTATTAAACCCGCCCAGCAAGTCGGTGTAGAGATTGAGTCAGATTTAGTCACTCAACTCCTTTTAGATTTCGAGGATGCTGCCAGTTTACCTCTACTTCAGTTTATGTTAACCCAACTCTGGCAACGGCGTCCAGTGGATCGGTTAATGGTAGCCGAATATTATCGCTGGGGGAGGCTGGAAGGGGCAATTGAAAAACATGCTAACCGTGTTTACCAATCGTTTTCGGCAAATGAACAACACATTGCCAAAGACATTTTTTTAAGGTTAATTCAATTAAATGAAAACGGTCAAGTTACGGCGCGACAAGTAGACCCGTCTCAGTTAATTCTGAGTTTTCAAGGACAATCTAGAAACCGATTTAAATCTGTAGAGGCGTGCCATGATGGTACGTCTCATCCTATGTCTGGGAACTCAAAACCATCCCCTCGAAGGTCGCGAAGGGGCAACACTCAACCCTCAGTCAGGGCGGGTTTTGCACCAAGGTTACTATCAATAGCGAAACGAAAGTTCCTAAACCCGCCCCTACACAATCAAAACTATGCCCGCGAAGATCGTGAAGGGTCAACACTTAACACTTCTTCACCAAAAAATGCGGTAAACGATTGGATGGGCGATCGCCATTCCACCAAAGCGGTAACAGCCGTGATGCAACAATTAATCGATGCGGGATTAATCGTCACCCACTCCGGAAAATGGCATCAAAGTGTGGTAACAATTGCCCACGAAGCCCTGATTCAGCATTGGTCAAAACTCCAGCAATGGGTGGAAGAAAAACGCCACGGGATGAGACTCCAGCGTCACATTGAAGCGGCGGCGATTGAGTGGCAAACTCAAGGCAAACCAAAGCGAATGTTATCGGAGTTAACCCTAACGGAGGCAGACTATTATCGAGATCATCTCAATTTATCTAAATTAGCACAAGACCTAATTCAGCAGAGTATCCAGCACAAACGGACGCGACAGGGTTTTGCTAGGGGAGGATTAGTGATTGCGATCGCGCTATTGAGTCTCACTACAGGAATGGCGATGAGCCGATGGTATAAAACGGCACAACTTGCTCAACGGGAACAGTTGTATAAAAATGCCGCTACTGTACAAAACTTGCTCTCGGTGGAACCGATTCAGGGATTATTACTGGCAATTGAAACAACGGGTGAAAGTTATGCTAAATTTCAGCAAGTGGATCAGCGAATTGCGTCGAGTCTTTGGCAGGCAATTGAGATAGCCAGAGAACGCGATCGCTTAGACCATGAATCAGCGGTGAATGCGGTTACGTTTCATCCTGATAATCAAATTATAGTCAGTGGAACGGAGGATGGTAAGGTTCATCTGTGGACGCGACAAGATCATTTAATTCGTCAATCTTTACCCGGACATAACGATGAGGTGACAGGGGTGGCGTTTAGTCCTCAAGGACAGGTGATTGCCAGTAGTAGCCAGGATGGTAAAATTCGTTTGTGGGCGGTTCCCGGTCAACTCTTGAGTCAACCGTTTCTGGGACAGGATTGGATCACTTCAATTGCATGGAGTCCCGACGGTCAATTCTTAGTTAGTGGCAGAAAAGATGGTACGGTTCAGGTGTGGAATCGCCAAGGGAATCCTATCGGTCAACCCTTTCGGGGACATGAGGGAGTGGTGTTTACGGTGGCGTTTAGTCCCGATGGAGAAACGATTGCTAGCGGGAGTGGGGATGGGACAATTCGCCTGTGGAATCGTCAGGGTCAACGGTTGGGTCAACCCTTTCGGGGACATGAGGGCGTGGTGTTTGACTTAGCGTTTAGTCCCGATGGGGAGAGGATTGTCAGTGGCGGACGAGATGGGACAGTACGCTTATGGAATCGTCAAGGGGAGTTAATGGGTGAACCTTGGCGAGGACATCAGGGAGTGGTATTTGCCGTGGCGTTTAGTCCGGATGGGGAAATGATCGCCAGTGGGAGTGGGGATGGTACAATCCGCTTATGGAATCCTCAAGGTCAATTACAGGGTGAACCGTTACGGGGACATCAAGCTGCAGTGCGATCGCTGGCGTTTAGTCCCGATGGTGAGAGACTTGCCAGTGGGAGTCAGGATAAAACGGTACGCTTATGGGATGTGCGGAGTTTGCCGGAACCGCAGAATTGGCAAACTGGGCTGCAAGTGGCGTGCGATCGGCTAAAAAATCATCCGGTTTTTGAACATCCGCAGGAAGAAACTACCCTATCTCGCGATATTTGTCAAGCTAAAGGTTTGTAGTAAGCGCTTCAGCGCTGAAGGCACGCTTCATGGCAACTACGAACAAGGGAGCGATCGCGCATCGTCTCGAACAGAAGCGCACTCCTCAAATCTAATCGCCTGTAATATTCTCGCTGTAGAGAATAACAGATCAGTGTTTCCCATCAGGTACTGATCCAAAACTGGGTGTGACCCCCCTCACCCCTAAAAGCCACTATAAGAGTAGTAGATGTACCCTTAGGACTAGAGAGTTGCATGAGAGAGCGACTCTCTTTTTTATTTTTAGATATCGCCAGAATATAAGATTATAGTTCTACCTTATTTAGTTGTCAATAATTATTTTTAAAATTTCGATGAAGATTTAATTTTTGACTTCACTATAACTTCATCTTATCAGTTGAATGCATTTACGTTGTTTCAAAAAATAGCTTTGTTTAAATATTGTAAATACATCTAAAGCGTTGAGGAAGATTACTTTATAGCTCCTTGTTGTCCAAGTCGGCTTTTCTTCTAACTAAAGATAGAAGAAAAATTCGGCATAATCGGTAAAAATCAAGCTATTGCCTCCAGAAGGTAGAACCGCCAAGAAAACCAGTCCAATCATCGGAATTGTGGGTTGTTCAATCGGTATCGTTGTTGGTTTTATTCGTCTAGTTATAGGAGGTGGAATTATCTAGGTTGTGATGAATCAAAACTATTCACAATTTAAGCTTCGCCTGGGTTTCTTGCTATTTCTGTTGAGTACCATAACCTGGATTGGCGTATCGAGTACAGATATTCATATTTTAGCGAAGGGATATCTAATTGCAATTATTCTGCACACTGGAGTAACGGCTCTATATATGTGGTTTTATTTTCTACGTGGTCATAGGATCAACAAAGGAAATCGGTAGAGCGATCGCACTTCCGGTGATCGGTCAGTCAAAGCCCCCGCCTGACGACTTCCGCCCATGCGATCGCCCTCGCCTCTACATAACTCCCCTCCAGTCCTTTAAATCGGCTCAAACTCTACTAAAAAGCCGACTTTCGCCCTTTTCCCAGTTCCCCATATTTCGTCAGAACCACAATTCATCTAAAAACGGACTTTTTCATGCTAAAAGCTGCTAACCCAGCTACTGCACCAGCACCCGTAAATGCAGCTAAACCAACCGGATAAGCTCCTCCTGCAATAGCCAAACCTGCTGCTCCGGTTTGATGGTACACAGTTCCACCAGCAACTGCACCAACTGTTGCAAAGGTGGCAGCTTCTTTTAGGTTTTTTGCGGCTTCCTTTGTCGCACCATGAACTGCCAGTCCAGCCACTGCACCAGCACCCGTAAATGCAGCTAAACCAACCGGATAAGCTCCTCCTGCAATTGCTAAACCTGCTGCTCCGGTTTGGTGATAGGCAACTGCACCAACAACCGCACCAACTGCTGCACAAGTTGCGGATTCTTTAGCATTGTCGATAGCTTCTAGCAATTTCGGTTCTCCTCAATATTTTGTCATTATCAAAGCTATATTTAGTATATGTTGTAAGAAGGGTTAACGCCATAAAGCTGAGATAAATATGAGTAAATATTCTGTGAACCTAAATTGGCTTATGCCTTCGACAACGCAACAAATACTTATATAGCATCCGCCAAATAGCGCAATAGTCTTAGCAGCTATTGCTGAGGTAATCACTCACCTGAATCAGCTAGTTTAGAGGTGAAAAGACCCAGAAAGCGTAGATTATAACAAAGGAGTAATCAAATGGACGAAGCTGTTAGAAAAATTGCGGCACTAGGATTCCCAGGAGTTATTCTCCTGATTGCAATGGCTACCACGGGTTTTACAGGAGCAGCGGCAATCACAGCCGCCTTAGCAATGCTCGGACCAGGAGGAATGATTGGAGGCATCATGTTCCTTGGAGTCATAGGTATAGCTACCGATGCCTTATCTAAGTTTGGGCTGGAAGCTTTACTGGTGGGCGTATATCAAGATCGTCAGGAAAAGGGAGAAACCTTAGATGCTCTTACAAAGGAGATTAGTGGACTATTTATTTCTGATGACTTGAAGCGCAAACTAAAAGAAGAGCTTGGCTGTTAAGCAGGCGACTTAAGACGAATGGCACGCTCCTCATATTCTGGTGGGCAATGCCCACCCTACGGAATATCAAGGGTTTTGGCGATCCGAAAAGGCTTATTTAACTGCCACCGGATAGGGAAAACATAACACCTCCCTATCCCATCAAAAACACACCTCAAACCTCCAACCAATCATCGGCATTGTCATCAAAATAAAATATGATATTGGTTAGTGGCAGAGCGCATTGGCAAAATAATCCTTATCATTAAAGAGACGTATTCACAAAACTCAGCCTTCAGGCATCGCAACGCCTATCCGTATCAAAAACATCTATGCAAATTTCTCCAGAAAAAGTCGTCGATACCCCCACCCCAACCATTGAGCAAATGACGCTAGATGTTGGGGGGATGAAATGTGCAGGCTGTGTCAGTGCGGTGGAACGGCAGCTAGAACAGCAACCCGGAGTGATTTCTGCCCAGGTCAACTTGGTGACAGAAGTGGCGGTAGTTGAGTATGAAGTCGGTCAGGCTGATCCAGCTACCCTCGCCGAAAAATTAACCGCGACAGGGTTTCCCTCCCAACCTCGTGACTCCCAAGCCGATGAAACCTCAGACGAACGCCTCACCCTGGCTCAACGCCATGAACAAGAGGCAAAAGAACAACTGCGGCAATTAATCATTGCTGGCGTCCTGGTCATTCTCTCGACCATCGGACATATCGGTCATTGGTTTAATGGACCAATGATACCCGTATTTAGCACGATCTGGTTTCATTGGGGACTGGCAACCTTAGCACTACTCGGACCAGGGCGTCCGATTATCATGGATGGCTGGCGGGGATTGCGGCATCAAACCCCGAATATGAATACCTTGGTGGGACTAGGAACCTTGGCGGCGTATGGGGCTAGCTGTGCCGCATTGTTCTTCCCTCAATTGGGCTGGGAATGCTTCTTTGATGAACCCGTGATGTTACTCGGCTTTATTCTGTTAGGACGCACCTTGGAACAACGGGCAAGGCGTCAGGCATCAGCCGCTTATGAATCCTTGTTGGCATTGAAACCCAAAGTAGCCCGGTTAATTGGTAAATCCGCACCCACAGCGACAGAACGGGGGATCGAAATTCCTGTCGAACAAGTTCGTGTGGGTGAGTGGTTGCGAGTTTTGCCGGGAGAAAAAATACCCGTTGATGGCGAAGTCGTGGCGGGTCAGTCGTCGGTAGATGAGTCCATGTTGACCGGGGAACCCTTACCAGTTCTCAAGCAACCCGGTGATCCGGTGACGGCGGGTACCTTGAATCAATCCGGTGCGATCGCGATTCAAGCCACGCGCATTGGACAAGAAACCACGTTAGCGCAAATTGTCGCCCTGGTGGAAGAAGCGCAAACGCGGAAAGCCCCGGTGCAGAATTTAGCGGATAAAGTCGCCGGCTATTTTACGTATGGGGTATTGACAATCGCTATCCTCACGTTCCTGTTTTGGGATTTGGTGGGGACAAAACTCTGGACTCAGGTTCTCGGGGAAGGAGACGCCCTGATGGGTGATTCAACCTCACCTTTACTCTTGAGCTTAAAATTAGCGATCGCGGTCTTAGTGATTGCCTGTCCCTGTGCCTTGGGATTAGCCACCCCGACAGCGATTCTAGTTGGCACCAGCTTAGGGGCAGAACGGGGCTTACTGATTAAAGGGGGCGACATCTTAGAACGAGTTCATCAACTTGATACCATCGTCTTTGACAAGACAGGCACTCTCACCCACGGAAAACCCACGGTAACCGATTGTCTGTCTATTGGAGAATGGGGAGATGGGCGAGATGGGGGAAATTTTTCCCAATCAACACTCAACCATCAACAATCAACACTCCTCCAACTTGCCGCAGCAGCGGAACGAGGCACAACTCATCCCCTCGGAGAAGCGATTTGTACGGCGACGACACAACAACACCTTCCCCAGTTAACTGCCAAGGATTTTTATACTGAAGCTGGACTCGGAATCTCTGCCCTCGTGGAAAATCAACGGGTATTACTGGGGAATGGGGATTGGTTGCGTCAGCAAGGTGTGACCCTTAGTGATACCGCCCTCTCTCAAGCCCAAACCTTAGCGGCTGAGGGTAAAACCGTCGTCTATTTAGCCGTGGATGGAGAATTGGCTGGACTCATCGCCTTAACCGATTTACCCAAACCCGATGCTAAAACCACCGTCGAACAGCTTCAGGCGATGGGACTGCGGGTGATGCTGCTGACTGGGGATCAACCGGATGCCGCCACCAGTGTGGCACAACAGCTTGCCCTTGATCCAGCCAATGTTATGGCAGGTATCCGTCCCGATGGCAAAGCCGATGCGATCGCCCAACTGCAAACCCAGGGAAACTGTATTGCCATGGTGGGAGATGGCATTAACGATGGTCCAGCCTTAGCCCAAGCTGATGTGGGTATCGCCCTGCAAGCGGGAACCGATGTTGCCCGAGAAACGGCGGGGATTATTCTCATGCAACCCAGCGCGACCAGCCCCCAAGCTGGCGGCTTGCTGGATATTGTCAAAGCGATTCAACTGTCTCGCGCTACCTTTAACAAAATTCGCCAAAATCTCTTCTGGGCGTTGGCATATAACACGTTGGGGATTCCCGTAGCGGCGGGTGTACTGTTACCCGAATTTGGTATCGCTCTCAATCCGGCTGTAGCTGGCGCACTGATGGCATTTAGTTCCGTGACTGTTGTCAGTAACTCTCTGTTGTTGCGTCGAGGTTGGAACTCTGGCGACAGGGTGTAGGGTGTGCGAATACTCCTATCCCTTGCCAATGTAGTAGAATACGAAGTAATGGTGGTGTTTGGGTGATTCTTTTCAAGTCTCGCTGACAAAGCGGCGAAGGCTGGTCAATCTGCGGTGAAGTTCAACCCGATCATGAATACCAGAGCAAGCTCTTGTTGTGATAGCCACATTGAAAAATTTTGATCGGTACGAATTCACAGCCTGCTTGTGGGGGTTGCTCCACCCAGAGTGTAACCTAGCTATTAAGATTAAGAGAGAGGGGTTATTGTATAGTCCTCACCATAAAAAGCCGCAAGCACCATCACTGAACGGAACCCCACAGGAAGCCTACCGGCTCTCCCGTCGGGTCAGTGCCAAAGTCGGTCACAAAATTGTAACATAGAAGTCTGTGCCATTATCTGCATTAATGCTTATGATGATTGAATGGGGGAAGACCAAATTGAAGGTCGGCAATTCGGTCGTTTCTTCTTGATCAGTTAAAGAAAAATGATTAAGCAGTTTGCTAATGTAAGAAAGCATAGACACAGTTTTGTGAAGTAACTGCACTATCTATCCCTATTTTTCGATGTTCAATGCCTGCAAAATCCAATCAAAACCATCTGTTAATTATTGAAGACGAAAAAGGGCGCAAGGAATATACCTTGGAGGAACCCGTCTATTCCATAGGCAGAGATCCGGATGTAGATATTCGTCTGTTTTCACAATTTGTATCTCGCCGACATGCGACCTTAGTGCGGCGAGAACGGGAAGACGGCAGTTTCTACTACCGCATTGTCGATGGTAACCTCAAAGGTAAAGCCAGCGCCAACGGACTGGTAATTAACGGTCATAAACTTCAAGCCCACGATCTTGAAGATGAGGACGAAGTCGTCTTCGGTCCTCAAGTTAGTGCCAAATATTACATACTCAAGCGAGACTCTGTTCCCACTGGACCTCCCGATGAGTTTGACATCACCCTGATTAGCCCAAATATGATGGGGGGAGATTCAGAGGACTGGACACCCTGATGATTAGCCCAGCTATGATCAGGGAGTTCCAGAGGATTGAAATCAGAGATTGAAACCAGAGGATGTCAACCAGCAACACTCTCTAAGAGTTGCCAATGGCGGTTTTGGGCAACCGCCTCTTGAACTTCATAAAATTTATCGTGGCAGTGGTTATCGACCTGTAAGGGTAACTCTTCATTTTTGATCACGAAATTCATGCGAATTTCCTGATCGGTAGCCATCGATTTGTCAATCAAGACTTCCACTGTCACGAGTTTGGCAAAGGCAACATGACCGGGGATCTCCCGTGCCATGATATAGTCTCCCGTGTCATAAATAATGTCGAAATCGCAGGATTGTAAAACCTCAATCAATGATGGTTGAAGGTGATCGGGAGAAACTGCAACCGTAAATGAACAAGTGTAGCGAGCCATATTTAACCCTTGGCGTCAGATAGCTAGATCATTACATAAGATCTATCCAAAGCTACCCACAAGTGGGCATCTGGAGGTACTTACTTCCTGCTTCACTCTGGCGGTGATGGCACTTAACCAGTCCACAGGCTAACACCACCTGTACGGGCTTGGTTCCCAAGCTCCTATGGCGGCTATAAGCGAGTTACCTACCTAGCGGCTTGGGCTGGATAGGTATACCAATAAAGTATACATACTCTTGAGAGTAGATTCCATCGGGATAAACATCCACCCATCCTTTTCCTTTACTTCTGTTCTCCTTCACTTCGGAAAGAGGACATGATTTTGGGTAACAATGGGTAGAGGTGTGATCCGATGAGGGGTGGAGAAGGGGAAATGCTGATTGTGTTTGAAGGAGTCGAAGGTAGTGGCAAAACCACCCAAATCCAGCGATCGCACGATTGGTTCCTCCGTAGTGGTGTACTCGACAAGCTGGACAATGGCGCCAAACCCTCATCTGTCATCGTTACCCGCGAACCCGGAGGAACCGCCCTCGGCGTCAAACTGCGTAAACTGTTACTCCAAGAAAACTCCTCATCCCTACAACATCGCACTGAACTCCTCCTCTATGCCGCCGATCGATCGCAGCATGTTGAAGAATTGTTACAGCCTCAGCTTAACGCCGGGGCGATTATTTTGTGCGATCGCTACACCGACTCGACGATTGCCTATCAGGGGTATGGACGAGGGATTGACCTCGCCCTAATTGAGCAAATCAACCACATCGCCACAGGAGGGCTAGAAAGCGATTTAACCTTGTGGTTAGATGTTGATGTCACAATAGGCTTACAACGGGCAAGAGAACGGGGCGTCGCCGATCGCATGGAACAAGCGGAGTTAGCCTTTCACCAGCGAGTCCAACAAGGGTTTGCCCAGTTAGCCTCCCAGTATCCCCAGCGCATTGCCCGGATTGACGCCAATCAAAGCCCTGACGCCGTACAATTGGACATTCAGACAGTGTTACATCAACGGATTCAGCAGAAATATGTCATGGATGTTTGACAAACGACGTAGCCTGCTTCTCGCTGCGCCAGTATGACGAACGACGAATGACCAATGACAAATGACCAATGACCAATGACCAATGACCAATGACCATAGTCGGACAAAAACAAGCGATCGCACTCTTAGAAGGGGCAATGACAGCCAACCGCATCGCCCCAGCTTATCTATTTGTCGGTTCTCCTGGAGTCGGGCGGGCTTTAGTCGCCCGTTGGTTCATTGAACGGTTATTTTGTCAAGATGTCCCATCCCAGAAGCAACCCTTAGTCCAGAAACGCCTCCAGCAGGGAAACCACCCAGATCTCCTCTGGGTTGAACCCACCTATCTACACAATGGCATTCGCCTATCCGCCAAAGAAGCCGCAGAAAAAGGACTCAAGCGCAAAACGCCCCCCCAAATCCGCCTGGAACAAATTCGCGAAATTAGCCAATTTTTAGGACGTTCTCCCCTGGAAGCCTCTCGTCAAATTGTGGTGCTAGAACAGACGGAAACCATGGCAGAATCAGCCGCCAATGGCTTGCTCAAGACGCTAGAAGAACCCGGAAACGCCACATTAATTTTAATCGCGCCCAGTCCCGATGCCTTATTACCCACCTTAGTATCCCGGTGTCAACGGATTCCCTTTTCCCGATTAGCACAAGACGACATGGCACAGGTACTACAGCAAACAGGTTATGAGCAGATTCTCCAAGAACCCTCGATATTAGCCATTGCCCAAGGGAGTCCCGGAGAAGCGATCGCGGCATTTGAACAACTGCAAGCCATTCCCCCCGAATTACTGGCAAAGTTGAATCAATTGCCCAACTCCTCCCGCATGGCGCTAGAACTGGCTAAGGAAATTGATAAAACCCTTGATCCCCAAGCCCAATTGTGGTTAGTCGATTATTTACAGCATCAGTATTGGCAACACCAACCCCATACCCGGATCATTCACCAATTAGAGCAAGCCCGAACCTACTTGCTTGGATATGCTCAACCTCGATTGGTTTGGGAAGTGACATTCTTAGAGTTACAGCGTTGATCAGTGTAGTGGCGTGGCACACCTTAATTGGTGGATTAGAGTTACATCCAGAAACCGTAGGGGCGCACAGACGTGCGCCCGATTTAATCGTAAAATTTCCACCACAATTTTAGCTGTTTCACACCAGCAACAAAGGGTTGAGGAGAGGGCGACCCGAGTCAATTAAGAGGACTGATGTTGTGAATTAAACCAAGCGGGTCTCCCCTACAGAAATACAAAATTAATTTTAATTTCATTCGGGTTTGTCACATTACCTAATTTCCAATGACCTAATCCTATTCATGTTCATGAGAATGTCCTGACTCTTCTTGGTGATCTTGTTCCGACTGTTCATGTTCAGTTTCTGCCCCATTATGATGATGATCTCCAGATTCTGAGGTATCATTAGGGACTAAAAATTGCAATTCTGAGCGAACTTCTGTATGTCTAATTATTCCGCCCTGAAGTCCTGTCCATGACACCAACCCTGTGGCGATGATTGTTACAACTAAAAAACTAATGGGAAACCAAGAGGGAGTTTTATTTATCCCTCGAAACAAACCAAACAAGCTCATGATTCCTAATAGTTCTAAGGCGATGAGTGCTTGCTGAGCAATGTTGCTGTGAGCGTGAACCAACGAATGGGAAACGCTCGGAAGAGAAACCACCACTTCTTCCGCTTGCTGCCCTGCCCAAAAAACGGGGATCGTAATTAAGGCAATGATAAAAAAACACCAATAACTTGCCTTTTTTAAATCTTCACTATCTTTGACTAAGGCATAAATTAGTAGGAGCAAGCCAAAGATAGCTCCAACGATGGGAAAATGATTCAAAAGTAAATGGATGTGAGTCCAGCTTAACTTCATAGTTTTTAATTTCACTAAATAAAGGTTGCAAGGGCGAAAAAATGTTTATAAATTGCCATGAATAAGCCTTGATCCGATTGAAAATGCACTGTTGAAACGGATGAATAGGGTGATGAAAATAAATAATACTTATTCAGCCATTCCTATTTAAGCACAGAATAGTCGGTTGTCTTACCTTTACATTAATACACATTCTTTGTAAAAATCAAAAGTTTATTTAATACTATAAAGCTGTTGAAGAAAATAGATCTATCCAAGGAGGTAGATTTAAAAGGCGCTGAAAAATTATCGGAATTTTCGTCTATACTTGACTTGACAAAATTCCTCTCGGCAAAGGTTTGCTTTTAGATCAATAAAATGTGAATGAAAAGATAGTGATTGTATTTTTTGAATAGGTTGTATGATGAACTGGGATTACGAACTTTTAGTTATTGGAGCAGGACCCGGTGGTTTAGCAGCGGCTGAAACGGCGGCTGACTATGGAGTCCGGGTGGCGATCGCGGAACAAGATCAGGTCGGTGGGACTTGTGTGGTGCATGGGTGTATCCCTGAAAAATTAATGACGTATGCGGCAGGTTTCTCCAAAGTCTTTGAACGGGCGGATGAATATGGCTGGGGTCATGTGTCCAAGAACTTTGATTGGTGTCAATTTATGGAAGCCAGAAACCGCGATATTCAGCATCTTTGCCAAAAGCATATCCAGAAGCTGGAAAAAGCTGGCGTTGAACTGATCAAAGGACATGCTAAATTTATAGATGCTCACACGGTAGATATTAATGGACAGGAGTATAAGGCGAATAAAATTTTGATTGCGATTGGTCGAAAAGCGATAAAACCTGAGGTTCCCGGAATTGAATATGCGATTACGACGCGGAAATTTCTAGAACTGAAACATCAACCCAAACACTTGGCGATTATTGGCAGTAATTATATTGCGGTGAAACTGGCGGGGATGATGAATGGGTTAATCTCAAAAGTTACGCTAGTCATATCCGACGATAAAGTTTTGCCCGGTTGTGATCACGCTTTGCGGACAACGGTTCAAGATGAGATGACGCGGTTGGGAATTAGAATTTGCACCAATAGCCAGGTTGAGAAAATTGAGCGGGTGCAAGATTGTCTGAATTTGAGGTTATCGGGTAATAATGAACCCGTAGAGGTGGAGACGGTTGTCTGGATTAGCGATCGCGTTCCTAACTGGGGTGGACTAGGTTTAGAGAAAGCGGGAGTTGAGGTTAAGCAGGGAGCGATCGCGGTAGATGAGTACAGCCGTACCAGTCAAGCGAATATTTTCGCTGTAGGGGATTGTACCGCTAGACCCCGGTTCACGCCAGTTGCGATCGCGGCGGGTCGAGCTTTCGCCGATACAGAATTTGGTGATCATCCTCGAATTGTCGATTATGACTATGTTCCCTACGTTGTCTCGTCTCAACCGGAAGCCGCTACCGTTGGGTTAACTCAAGCGCAAGCCAAAGCGCAGTTGGGTGAAGCGGTGCGTTGTTATCAAAAAACATTCCAATCCCTTTTGGATATGAGGGCAGAATCACCGGAACAAACCCTGCTCAAACTGATAGTTGATGGCAACTCAGATCGGATTGTGGGCGCTCAAATGGTAGGAGACTGTGCCTCTGAGATTATTCAGATGATTGCTTTAGCCATTAACGCTGGAGTAACCAAGGCAGATTTTAATCATACCATTGGCATTCATCCCTCCATCGGTGAAGAATTTTTCTGTTTATCACCGTAGGGGTTTGGTTTCCAAACCCCCCTTGGTTTCCAAACCCCCCTTGGTTTCCAAATCCCCCTTGGTTTCCAAACCCCCCTTGGTTTCCAAACCCCCCTTGGTTTCCAAACCCCCCTTGGTTTCCTGGCGTGGCACACCTTATTTGATGGATTAGAATTGGTTCGTAGTGAGGGAACCTCAGCCCTCTCCAGCTAAGCGTTATAGCACTCTTCGTGCTTACTACAAACAAAACCCTATTTTAGCTGTGCCACGCCACTACTTAATAACCGTAGCAATCAAACCCCCAGCTAACCAGATATAGGATACAATCGCCAGCCAAAACAGCACCCGCTCAATGATACTTTTCTTACCACCGCCGTGATGCATTCCACCCTTGTCATCCTTTTTGCCACCCCAACGCAGCCAAGCCATAACCCCAGTAACAGCGAGAAAGGCAAGATTCAGCCAGAATGTATAGTCAATCGCAAAACGCTGCGTCTCGGCTTGACTCTGCCCCGTACTTTCTGGCAAAAGTCCCAATAGGGAAAAGCCATAGTGCATAACAATAGCTGTCGCCACCAACGCCGCTAAAAATACAGCCAGGATATAGGATGCCATTTTCCAGCCGTAGTATTTGGCATTAATCCGAATCACCGGGAACACAACTAAATCACTAAAAATAAACGCGATTACCCCAGCAAAACTCACCCCATTGGCATAGAGAACCGAAGCCAAGGGAATATTTCCCATAGAACCGATAAACGTAAAAAACGCCGCCACGGGTCCAATAATTGTATTTTCCAGTATCGCCAAAAATCCCGGATTCCCATCTTGTCCAGAACCAATAAACAGGAACTGAAAAAACGATCGCGGTACAAATACAGCAATAGCCCCCGCCACAGTAAAGCCGATGGTTACATCTTTCCAAACCATCTTCCATTCCATGAAATATTTGCGGGCAACCTGTTTCCATCCCTGTAGAGTTTGAATCTTCTCCTTCCAGTTAGGAACATCTTCTCCCTCATTTGCCTCGCCTTCATTGTCCCGCAGTCGTTTGCGTACCTTTCTAATTAGCTTCGTGGGGCGAGTAAACCGCACGATTAGCCACATGCAAATAATGAGCAGAAGTCCACCCACATACTCGCCGACGACGAACTGCCAACCGAGGAAAACGGCAATAATAAATCCTAACTCAACAACTAGATTAGTTGAGGCAAGTAAGAAAGCCAAGGAAGGAACAAAACCGGCTCCTTTTTTAAATAAAGATTTTGTTGTCGCTAGGGCAGCGAAACTACATGAACTAGAGATAAATCCGAAAAACGTTCCCAAGGCGACGCTTCCTTTTCCCGCTTTACCCATGGTTTGTTTCATGCGTTCGCGAGTCACAAAAACCTGGATAGCGCTACTAATCACATAACCCAGGATAAACGCCCATAATGCTTTCCAGAAAAAACCCAGTGAGGTTAGCACTGCCTCACTATACAATTGCCAAAAGCTTGCATTATTCATAATGTTTTTTTGTCTTTTATGGTCTTGTAACTACTCAACAGACTTTCCTGGTTTATTGCGAAAACCCATCAATAGCTAGATGAAATGAAGTTCAACAAGCTATGACAATCACCATAAAAGAGGGGTTGGATTATGACATCTAACTATCGGAAGATTATGATTTCTAGCTATAAAGTTAATTAAGTAAGTTTTTTTTGACTGTGGCGTTAACATTGATAAAGCTATGCACTTAGGCGAAGCCGAAAAACCGCGAACCCGAAAATCCGGCTGATTAGTGGAGTCAGATTGCTGTCCTCTCGCTTTTTACTGTATGAATTTGTGTGTGCGATCGCGTCTGACAAAAGAATGAGCTGTAATATCTGACTCAGGGTGGACAACAGTTTCATTTGAATCAAGAGGCTTATGTAGTAGAAGGGCGGGTTTAGTCACATCCAGGTGCAAAAGAAACGATAATAGTGAAACCCGCCCCTACACCCCTACACCCTACACCCCTACACCCCTACACCCCTGTTCCCCATGATTCCGGTACAACTTATCGCCCGGGTACGCGGTTTGGTCCCCAAGGGATTCGCCGGATTAGCGCCTTGTATACGCCTTATAATTTTGAATTAGGGGTTGATTTACGCGAACAAATTACCCTCTGTGATGTGGGCGATATTTTTACGATTCCGGCGAATAATGAAAAGTCCTTTGATCAAATCTCCAAGGGAATTGCTCACGTTTTTAGTTCCGGTGCATTCCCGATTATTTTAGGCGGCGATCATTCCATTTGATTTGCCACGGTGCGGGGAATTTGTCGGCATCTGGGGGATAAAAAAGTAGGCATTATTCACTTTGATCGCCATGTTGATACCCAAGAAACCGATCTCGATGAACGAATGCATACCTGTCCCTGGTTTCACGCCACTAATATCAAAAATGCTCCGGCTAAAAACCTAGTCCAACTGGGAATTGGTGGCTGGCAAGTCCCGCGTCAAGGCGTCAAAGTTTGTCGAGAACGGGCTACGAATATTCTCACCGTTACTGATATTACAGAAATGGGATTAGATGCGGCAGCAGATTTTGCGATAAAACGCGCCACTGATGGGACAGATTGTGTCTGGATTAGTTTTGATATTGATTGTATTGATGCTGGATTTGTTCCCGGAACCGGGTGGCCCGAACCCGGTGGTTTACTGCCTCGTGAAGCCCTCTATCTGCTCAAGAAAATTGTCCAAAATGTTCCCGTTTGTGGGTTAGAAGTGGTCGAGGTTTCACCCCCCTATGATATTAGTGATATGACTTCTCTCATGGCAACCCGGGTTATTTGTGACACGATGGGTCATTTAGTGGTATCGGGTCAGCTTCCTCGCCAGGAAAAGCCTGATTACATCCAAATGAATTATCAAGCTGAAATGGTGGAATGGGTTTAATCCCTGTGAGTAAAAAATGGCAGAAATTGAGGAAATTGGGTGAGGGATAAAGCGTGCATGAAACCGATATGACTAAAGCATTAATTTTGACAGTCCGCCAATGGTGGGAGGAACAACCCTCTCGTCCGCAAATTGATACGATTCATCTGACAGTGGGGCAATTCACTTGTGTAGAACCTGCTAGTTTGCAATTTGCGTTTGCGGCACAGACTCAAAATGGTTTTTTAGAGGGGGTAAAATTAGCCATTCACGAGACACCTTTGGTTGCATTCTGTCACGCCTGCCAAGAGGAATACAAACCCGAAATCGGATTGCACTATTCTTGTCCCAGTTGCCAATCTCCGATGGAGGATATTCGTTCGGGACGAGAACTGAAAATCAATCGCATTGAATATGCTCAATCTTGTGTTGGAATGTAAGCAGGTGGACACAATTAAAGTTAACGGCAGAGATCGTCATTTGTCATTTGTCATTCGTCATTCGTCATACTTGCTTTCCTGGAGAAGGTAGCTACATCTTATATCATTTTTAATTGAGTTCATTCAAAACCTGATAAAATAGCGAACAAGACGCTCGCACTACAGCGATTCTCTATTGCCTAAGAAACACCGAGCGTGTTACCGAGCGAAGTCGAGGTAAGTCGAGGTGTTGCCTATTGCCTATTGCCTCCTTTCACCACAAAACTTATTCAGCCTAATTAACAATGCACCAAACCGTTGAAGCTGCTTTAGAAATTAACTTACTCCACGCTAACCAAGCGGGAGCCAATCACAACCGCGCCCATTTTGATCAGTGGGGAATTACTTGTCTGAATATCATGAGTAGCCCCGGTGCGGGGAAAACGGTGCTGTTAGAGCGTACTTTAGCCGCCCTGAATCATGACTTAAAAATGGCAGTCATTGAAGGGGATATGACAACTGAATTAGACGCCGAACGGCTGCGTCAATACGGCGTTCCTGTGATTGCAATTAATACCGGACGTTCCTGTCATCTTGACTCAAAGATGGTATCAGGAGGACTTCACACGTTAGCAGCGGAATACAATCCAGCGGAATTGGATCTCGTTTTTGTCGAAAATGTCGGTAATCTGGTTTGTCCGGCTGAATTTGAAGTGGGAGAACATGGCAAGGTTGCACTTATAAGTGTTACTGAAGGGGAGGATAAACCCTTGAAGTATCCAATCATGTTTCAAGAAGCAGACTGCTTATTAATTAGCAAAATAGACTTAGCCCCTTACCTGGATATTGATCTCAACCGTCTGGAATCTAACGTGCGTCAAATCAATCCCCAGGTTACGATTATTCGGCTCTCGGCGAAAACTGGTGAAGGATTGGAAACCTGGTTGACTTGGTTGCGAACTCAGGTCAAAGACTCAAAATCTCTATCTAATGGGTGAATCCTGAACAGGGTTGAATGGGTTATCGTTCTAGAGTTCAAGTTCTAAATTCTCAAATCAGTATGTTCAGGATAATCAATAACGTTTCGGGTAATTTCCAACGATACCGGGCTAAAAAGGTACTGTCAGTTCTTTTGTCGATGGCGGTAGTGGCATTGACTTGGACAGGCACAGTATTTAATGCTATGCCTACAGCCCAGGCTTTAACCGTGAAAACGACACCATTTATCGTTGCGGATAGTAACCCTGTTGACAAAGTATTCGGTTCGGGAACCAGCGACCAAATTCAAGGGAAAGCCAAAGAAGATATTGGCACGATGGAACGAAATATGGGCAAAGCCAAGGAAGATATTAAAGGTGCAGCTAAGCAAGCCCAAGGGCGGGCGGAGCAAGATACAGGGCGGGTGAAAAATCGCGCCGACGATGCAGGATCGGATATGGAAAAGGCGTCTGAAAATTTGGGAGATGCGATTAAGAGTTTGTTTGGAGAATAGTAGCTAAGACGGTTAGTCTGAACGAATTGGCTAAAAACGCCTCAAGCAATGGTAAAATTAGCGAGTCAATAACGGCTTTTCTGACTTCAGTAGAAACGTTCCAGTAGAGCGTCTCTACTGAATTTGTAATTTTTTGATAAGTAGTCGGACAAAAAAACGGTACTGTATTAATTTTTGTAAATTACCCTCGAACCCTTACTGTTGCCTGTTCCCTGTTCCCTAATCTCAACCGTTAACTTCAATTTTGTTCACTTACTTAGTATGACGGCTCTTTCCCCGATTGTTAAACCCGTTAGCCAGATGAAGCTAGCACCCGGCAGTGCTGTGACAATTCCTAATGTTAACTGGCAGGAATTTGAGTCTATTTTGGCAGAGTTAGGAGAAAAACGTGCGGCAAGACTTGCTTACAGCCAGGGAACGTTAGAAATTATGGTTCCTTTACCTGAGCATGAAAAACCCAAGGATATTATTTCGGATATCGTCAAGCTATTGCTTAAGACGAGAAGTAGGCGATATGAACCCTTTGGTTCAACGACGTTTAAAAAAGAAGGTGCCGCAGGCGTTGAACCAGATGCCTGTTTCTATATCCAAAATTATCAACAAATGATTGGTCGTCGCCGACTTGAACCCGATGATCCACCGCCTGATTTGGCAATTGAGTCAGATGTTACCTCGAAAACAACATTGGATGCTTATCAAGCGATTGGCGTTCCCGAAGTCTGGGTTTATGATAGTGGCAAGTTGATAATTTATATTTTAATTGAAGGAGACTATAGACAATCTGATAGTAGTCCGACGTTTCCAGACATTTCGATCACCCAGGTTATCCCGGCTACCATAAAACGGTCATGGCAAGTGGGACATGTTCAGGCGTTAGAGGAATTTGAAAGCGCGATCGCAAGATGGACGTTGGAGAAGTAGGGCGGTTCAAACCGCAGCTACACAAACTAAACCCGCCTGCGCGGGTTTCACAAATTCCATTCGCCAGGGTTTGTTTGAGGTTCTTAAGGAGTGTACTATTTCTCTCATGCTGCTGAGTATGGGAATTATTATCTGGTTTCAAACGCGATCGCATTCCCGGCACTAATTTTAATCCCTCATAGGAATTCACGAAAATTCCCACAATTGTAGGTGAAATGTTGACCGAGCGCTGCCTTAGTCTAAACGCCTAATATAAAGTTCAGGGGAATTCTAACAACAATTGTAGGGACACGGCATTGTCCATTGGTGTCAACTTAAGACTTTGTATAACTAACGCTCAACGTTTAGATCCCCCTAAATCCCCCCTGCAACAAAAAGCGAAGCATCCGCTGGCTTCCCCCTTTTTAAGGGGGACGGGAGGGGGATCTATCAGGGGGACTTTGATTAATTTCTGTCAAAAGGGGGACTTTGATTAATTTCTGGTTCCCCCCTTAAAAAGGGGGGCTAGGGGGGATCTCTTATTAAGTAAGAGTTCCAACCTTAAGTTGACACGGATGGGCATTGCCGTGTCCCTAAGGTTCAATCTTATCTTTGTTTCAATCTTATCTTTGTTTCAATCCCTAATAGGGATTCAGGGGAGTTTAAACGTTATTTGGCAAGGTTCACATCTTGCTGAAGTTGGTTTCATAGGGTCGAAGGAAAGATTTATCTTTCTCAGCTCCCATTCAAAACCGAACGAGCAAGTTTCCAAGCATTCGGCTCCTAGTATGCCTCCGATAATTAGTGGAACCCTTTCCCGTTTCCAGTTGGGGGTCTGGTCTGTTTAACGCTTTTATTGTCCCTTTTTATCCCACGTTCAGAGGTTTCGCCTCCTACGTTTTAGGCATTTTAAGAACTTACTCAGTCGTGACCAAGGCAGTGACTGCCATACGTCAGCTTATCTTAAGCGTTACCTTAAGCTTTGGCTTCTTATGACATCGTATTCAATCGGGTTCATCCGGAGTTAGCTTACCCTACTTTTGAAGGATTTCCTTATCCAGTCAGGTAAACAAGTTGTGCTATCTGTTCAACAAATAACAGTTCATGTTTCCTGTGGATGGATTTGCGGTTTTACCTATCACCTCTGACCAGAATTATCCAACAAGAGAACCTGATGATTTACCTCGTTCCAAGTAACTATTTCTTGATACCTTTAGGTTCCGAGTATCCGCCGGGGTAATTA
>NZ_JAVJUO010000007.1:0-32223 GCF_040220555.1 Coleofasciculus sp. C1-SOL-03 | reverse complement strand
CGGTGCAAAGTGCAAGACCGTGGCACCTAGTCGAGTGGCTGCTTCTTGGGGGGTTAAACTAGACATTGCCTGACTATATCATAGAAAATGTCTAGTTATGTCACTAATTGTCTAGATATTTACGGACTGTTAGTTAACCCTATCAGAAGTCAAAGCCGCCGCCACCGCCTTCGTGTCCCAGCAGGGACGCCATCTGGCGGATCGGGGTCGCACCTTCACCGAACGCCTACTCACCCTATCCGCCCACGCTCGTTCCATTCAAGAAATCACCCGTAATCCCTTACTCCTCGCCCTACTCTGTGATTTATTCGCCCAAGAAGGCAACGTCCCTCCCGACTTAACCGTCAGCAAACTCTACCAACGCTATTGGCAAGAAAAAATTGCCTATAGCCGCATTGATGATAGCCATTCCTCTGTCCTCGCCATTACCAAAGAACAATTCTGCCTCACCCTGGCGCAAGCCCTGTTCCAGATGTCCACCGCCAAACTGTGCGAATCCACCTATCGGGATGAACTAGGGATTCAATTCACCGCCCCCCTCGCCACCGCCTATGATGATCTCCTCAGCGAAGGCGTCTTAGAACTACTCCCCTCCGGCAAAATCCACTTCTTCCACCAAACCCTGCTGGAATACGCGATCGCCTACTGGCTGACTCGCCATTCCGCCCAACCCCAACGACATCAACTCCTGCAAAGCCTCAACGCCAGTGATACCAGTAGTACGCCAACCCATTGGTGGCCCATCATCCGACAACTGCTGACCATTGTCGAAACCGAAGCGGAATTCGAGCAAATCCAAAACCAACTGGATACCCGTGATGTCGCTGCCTTCGGCACCCTTGCCTTCGCCGCCGCCTCCCGCAACCGCCCCGACGCCTTACTCAACCTGCTCCCCACCGCCCTAGAACTGGGTGAAGCCTACCAAAAACGGTTGCGTCTGGCGTTAGAGTCTGCCCCCCGCCAACTGGCATTAGAACTCTGGTCAGCGATGCTGACACTGCTGCAACAGGGCGGACACACCACCGCCGTCAATACCGCCAAAAGTATCAGTGGCTTACTCGCCCGGTGGCCCGACATCCTCCTATCCCGCTTAGACGAAGCCCTGAATGCCATTGCCCACCGCACCGCCACCAACGCCATTAGCGATCGCAGTATTACAGATGACCGCTCT
Organism: Coleofasciculus sp. C1-SOL-03; assembly: GCF_040220555.1. NCBI lineage: Bacteria > Bacillati > Cyanobacteriota > Cyanophyceae > Coleofasciculales > Coleofasciculaceae > Coleofasciculus > Coleofasciculus sp. C1-SOL-03. The sequence continues at coordinate 31,052 of NZ_JAVJUO010000007.1, read as the reverse complement.
TTAATTGGCGGCTGGTTACTTCAGCAGTGCTTTCCCATCCTTAAGCAACAGGTAAACCTGGATGCCTTAGCTGCCCTGAGAAAGCATTATCCCTTACTCGGTGCCAATAGCGCTGGTGAAGTCCTAGCACTGCATCTAGCCGAAGGAGTCCCCAGAGACGCCCAACACGCCCTCTTAGACACCCTACTCCAAGCCCCCCTGGGTCGCTCCAAAACCCTGCAAGACGAGATCACTCATTTCTGGTATCAAAACAATTAAACGAGTCGAGACTCACCAATCAACGTTGCTGGATCAGATTTTAGCCTGTGATTGGTGTACCCCAGACATTACCAGTGTGATTCTTGAGATTAAGGGAGCCTAAGGACTTAAGGTTTACAGCCATTCAAGGGAGGCATAGCCTCAACCGAGGCATTTCCTTATCGAACTTGGTAACCAAATAGAGTAAAGTCTTATTTTCTTTTGACCTTGAGGTAGGGTAACTTTCACAGTGCGATCGCCTTTTTTATAACGTTTCGTTACCTTACACAAACAACTACGAGTAATTGCCTCATACGCCGAACGCACGACACCCTTAAGCGAACTACCCGGAATCAGCAATCGTTTATCCCGTTCAATTGAGGTTTTAATCAGAGGAATCCTACGGGTTTGGTCAGATAAATCGCGACCTCTCGTTCCCGAACCTGCCAATCTTGTCCTACAGATTCAAATCCCGGTTTCTCACCAATCGTACTCAAAAGAAGTACGCTAAACTTTTGTCCCTGTTTTTTCCAGCGCAGTTCGAGTTCACAATTAAACATCTGCCCCTCTGGAGAGGGAAAATCATCCGGTAATTGATTGACAATTCCACTAACTTTGTGACTCCAGCGCAGAAAATAGTAACTCGGTGAAGTTATTGGCTGTTGCAATAACGTTCTTAACTGTTCCTCTGTAAGCAGCTTTTCACTAACACCAACAAACGGAGTCATGCGGCTGTTTCCTCCAACTTCTGACGCCAAGCGCGAACCGATTTGACAAATAAATCAGGGACTCCAGCTTCATCATTACCTTGCCAGCTTAACTGCACCCCAAACCCCAGAGACATTGATTCAGCACGGATAGGAGTTGCTTGGATATCGTTAGCCGGGAATCCGTAATTTTGCCGTTCCTTCTCTTCTAGAAAAACTCCCGCACCGAGCAACGAATTGTGCGACCATTGGTTTTGGCTGCCGATACTGTGGATGCGATCGCCTTCTAGGATACAACCCGGATATTGAACAACAGCAGAGTTTAATTTCACCTCAACCATTCCCAAGCCGCGAGACTTAGCAAACCCTAACCCAAACCAGCCTTCATTTAAGTCTCGTAATACTAAGCCGATTAATCCCAATTGTGCCAAGGAGAAGTTTTTTAGGTGGATTTTGGTTTCAAACTCTCCCCCTGTACAAACCTGGTAATTAAAGGGACCTACTGCGACAGAACCAAATACTCGGTCAATGGCTACCCCGTTGCGTTCTTCAAGTTTTAACTGACTTTTATCCACCGGATAAGCATCCTCAATTCTGACGCGACTGGCGATTGAAGTATTGCCAAACATTTGGTCAGTAAATGATGACTGTTTGTACAGTTCTGAACTGGGTAATGGTTTACCGTCATTGTTGAGATAATCATAATTATCCTTTAACGGGTCATTCGCCCAAACCGTATTCAGGTTATTGGGTTTAAAATCGCGTCCTACTGTCCTGACAATTCGTTCAGCATGAGCGCGAATCGCCCCTTTGAGGGAACTTCCTGGCAAGTAAATCGAACGTCCGCCAGCATGATAGGTTTCCACAAACTCCATATTAGGTTTAGTCGGATCAGCGCCTTCTTTGCCTGATTTAATCAGAATCGGTCCGTCGGGGATTAAGGTTAAATGAATCCTGCATTGATTAACTAATCGTTTGTGCATCGTCTCAACTATGGAAAGAGTGATATAGGGTTAAACAGGAACTAGCTCATTAAGTTGTGATTCGCATTCTTGGAAAACATAGTTTACCGCAAGTTGTCATTTACAGTAGATTAAGCGACAATCAAGGTATGCTAAATCTGAACTACACCTATCGAATTTATCCTGATGCTGAACAAGTCGAGTCACTAAACGAATGGCTCGAAACTTGTCGGGGACACCCTACACCCTACACCCTACACCCTACACCCTACACCCAGTAGTACCCTCAAGTTCCTTGTCACCCCCTCAGATGAGGTGGATAGAGATATAGCCTCAGCACAGGAAATCTGTAACCGAGGTTATGAGCAATTGAGTACCCAGGGACTCTGGGGGAAAGAAATTGGCTTGAGAGTCGGGCTGTCGGGGGCATGGGTCCTAGATAAGTGGCGCAGGGCAGCAATGTCTAACAGCGATGTTGGAAGCCTACACCGTAATCTCTGATTCAGTGTAGGAGGATGTCACTAAATTGGGCTGATTGTACCAGTTTTTGTTAGTCCCATCGGTGTTGTCGAGCTTCATTGACTATCCCTTGAGCCTCTTCGAGTGAAATATTGTAGCGATCGCTCAAAAGTTGGGGAATGCGATCGCAGTCGCGATTGGGATTCAATTTTGGTTGATGGGAGTAGGAAGGCAGTGCAACATTACATAAAAAAGGCTTATGTTGCGCCTGTAGTTGAAGCGGTTCAAGATTCTGAACTTCGCGTGAATTTACAAAAAATAGCAAGGCACCACTGAGGTTAGCATCGCTGAGGTTGGCATCGCTGAGTAAGGTACAGTTGAGGTCGGCATCGCTGAGATTAGCATATTTGAGGTTGGCACCACTGAGGTTGGTATATCTGAGGTTGGCACCACTGAGGTTGGCATATCTGAGGTTGGCACCGCTGAGGTTGGCACCACTGAGATTGGCATTGATAAGGTCAGCACCGCTGAGATTAGCATATTTGAGGTTGGCACCACTGAGATTGGCATTGATGAGGTCGGCACCGCAGAACTCTGCACCGCTGAGATTGGCATTGATGAGGTCGGCACCGCTGAGGTCGGCACCACTGAGGTCGGTACGGCTGAGATTGGCATTGATGAGGTCGGCACCGCTGAGATTGGCATTGATGAGATTAGCATTGATGAGGTCGGCACCACTGAGGTCGGCACCGCTGAGGTCCGCTGTTTTTGTATTTCTGTTAGCCCTGCGAAAATTGAGCAACAGGAAGACTCCACCGGCAACCATCACAATCGCCCCCATACCGCTGATGAGGGTTTCACGGTGTGGGTGATCTTGGGTCGTGTTCTCGTTGTGGGATAGGCGATCGCCATCCGGCTGAAGTCTACTCTCGGAGAGTAACCACAGCCACCACACCATCCCAATAAGGGCTGGAGTCGCGATCGCTCCAATCACCCACCACTTGTTGATCCTTATCTTTCGCTGCCACTGCTTGGATCGCTCCCGCATTCTTTATACTCCCTCAATACTGAACACATTATTAATTCCCGGAGAGCGGGAATGCTCTAATCTTTATGCACGCTTAAACAGTAAACTCTTTCCCCCAGACCCTATATAATCTGGGGTTTTTGGGGTATTAGGGAATGCGATCTCTACTTTACCAAAAATGGAGATGACCATTGCTTTGCCCTGGTAGCCTCGTCCTAATAAGTGAGTGACAATATCTTGGGCGATTTCCTCTCCCGCGCCTCACCATTCAGAACTTCCAACGCGATCGCCTTAAGCTTGAACTAACATTTCCTCGGTCAATTTGTAATGATGTAAAACCATCAATTGGTTAGCCTTTAATGTCTCTATAGCATAAGCACGACCATTCAAATCGCTAAACTCAACTTCAAAAACTCCTGGTTCGTAGACTTCAACAATCGTTCCCACTTGACCTCGATATAATTCTAACTCAGGTAAGTCTTCCAGAAGTGCCACCACATCCAATAACTTAATTTGTGGATTCATAGTCCTTTCCCATTTCTCCTTACAGAACAAAACAAGTAACCAATCGCGGAAAATCTTCCTCATCGCGAACCAGCCAAACACTGCGAACCATTGCCTGTTTGTCCTCTCTAACCATCAAAAAATCTACTCTATATTTCTGCCCGTATGGATTGCGTTTATCGAGAACGGCATCAGTTGTTTGGATAGCTTGCATCAGTGCACTTCTTAACTCATCAGCATCATCAATCCCAATCCCTAAAGCCGATTGAAAAACCCGCGCTTTGTGTTGACCATCTGAATGTCTCTGATTGAGACAGTAACCTGATAGTTCTTCCTCATCAATAATAGCTTGTTCGGGATGGGAAAGTTTCATATAGCAATAGGTTAACGTATCAAGTATTCAAAAGTTGTGCTACATTCTCTGCTATCCTCTCCTCCAACTCCCGCGCCTCACCATTCAGAACCTCCAACTCCTCATTTAACTCTTCCAACCGTTCGGCAAAATCAAAATCCTCCGCTTCCTGACGTTCCGTTACCCCCACAATTGTCACTTGCATCACCACAAGCATCAAGTTAGGATGCGATCGCGACTTTACCCGAAACCTGAAACGCTGTCGGGTTGGAGGTTTGACGGGTTGCGGGAGGGAATGCGATTAGCTTCGCTACTGCCGAAGGCGATCGCGACTTTACCCGAAATCGGACACGCTTGTGATAACCACCCCAAGCGCGTTTGTCCGAGACCAAACGTCGTTTTATGACCCGTCCCGCAGTACGGCGCAAGTTGACCCAGTGCCGTAAAAAGTCTGTTATAAGGGTTTAAGGCTTGTTAACATAACTTCATAAGGTTGAGTTTATTTCCACCAACCTACTTAATGCACTCGTCCGTTATCCTGGGATTCGTAAAATAAAGACTCTTGACGGCTTTTTGTGGGCCAATCTTCATTCTCACCGCCGATAATTACTCGTTCAATTTGAACGTATTCTTTAGACAGTTGCTTTAGGGCATTGATCAGAACATCAAGTGCGATCGCATCGGATGTGCCTAAGTCAAACCAGCAGCGTCCCCAGGTTCCCCGATAATCGAAGTCTCCTTGATTATGCATCAGCGCCATAAGGGTGCTGTCGGTTTCTCGGTTTTCATAGTCCATATAGCTTATATCTACACCCGTCTCCTGCACTTGCAGGTTTTCCGCATCAAATCCGCCCAATTTTCCCAGGTAAAACCATGAATTGAACAATTCTTCAATATAATCTTTTTCCATGGGGGACGGAACAGTGGCAAACTCTAGCCAGATCCACAAATCGAATGGGTTATACTCGCGAAACTCTACCCGCATAATTCATCAGTTATCTACAAATTTGACAGGGTTCAACTGAAACAGGGAATCGGCATCAAGACTCATCGCTGGGAATTCTAATTTAATTTCCTCTCCCTCAGCTTCCCCAGCTTCCAGACGTAGCATGCTACGTCTCTACATTGCTTCCCCAGCTTCCCCAACAGAAACGGAGAGGGTGGGATTCGAACCCACGGACCTTTTGGGTCACTCGATTTCAAGTCGAGCGCATTCGACCACTCTGCCACCTCTCCAGGCTTATCTATCATACCAAGCCTGAGCGCTCATGGCGACTGTCTGGACACAAATTGTTCACTAACGGGTTGAGGACGGCGATAGAGAAACTCTTCTAGAACAACAGAATCGTCATTCCCTACCCAAACCAGAGAAATTGAAGCCACCCCATCTTCTTCCAGAGACACCAGCGAAAAATTCCGCAGTCGGTTTGTTTGCGTTTGTACAATTCGGGGGACACTGGCGGAATTCAGATACACCGTTCCCTCGGAACTGGTGGTTACAATTGTTCGCAATCGCTTAGTTGTGTGGCGTAATCGGTGATGCATGTGACCGAATGTGACCAAAGGAATCTGTTTTCCCAGCGCCTGAACTTGGGCGATCGCGGTGGCAAAATCTGGGTCACCATGATCACCACCCACGGGATGCCAGTCCCTGCCACAAGGCGATTCGGCTTCCTCACCTAACCCCGTTGGTCCATTATGACCCAAAAACAGAATCCTGTTGTATTCTGTGGCTTTGGCGGCGGCGACAATTCGGGCAACGGACTCCTCAAAACTGTTGACCCCATACCAATCCCGATAGAAGTCTTGATTTTTCCACGCTGATCCGCCCCAACTAAAGGGACGAGCGCCGACAACCGAAAGTTGAAGTTCGGGAAAATCTAGATATCCGTACCCCACATGGGCATCTCCTAGCGCCTCTAACTGGTCTTGTAACCAGTTTTCCTGTTGACGGTTGTATGGACATTTTTTCCGTCCCCAAGCCGATGCCGTATACCAAGCATCGTGATTTCCCAGAATCACCGCTTTCGGCAGATCCACGGAAGCCACTTGCTGCACTACTCCCACCGACTCGTTGCCAAAATCCCCGACAAACAGCACTAAGTCAACGCCTAAGCTTTTCAGTGCGATCGCGTCTTCTGCTTCCCATTGGTCGTGAACATCACCAACGACGGCAATTTTCAGAGATGGCTGATTATAACTGGTCATATTCACTATTAGAATAAATGTTGCCGTGAAAGTCTCTATCGTTCCTCTTGTCGAGTCAATTGTATTAATCAAATGATTTGAATAATATCTGTATATTCTGTCAACAACTCATCGTAAGTGAGGCTATCATCTTGACTTTGAGGACTCCAAAGCAGTTCCACTGTCATCAAATAGTCAGGGCGAACTGACGCCAATTTTTGTAATGCCTGATTCAGGGCTTCTGCTGAACGGATGTCGCCAAATAAGGGACGATCATCTGCCGTTCCCACTAACAGCGTCACGACAATATAAGCGGCTGGATCTTCCTGAGCATCGGGCATTACCGGAACTTGTTTCCGCACTCGTCCGCCAACATTGCTGAGGGTTTCGGCACTAAATTTGCTGCGTTCTTCTACCGAAAGTTGGGTAAATAGGGTTTTAGCGTCCTCGATATCAACGCTTTGGGAACGACTTAATACATGACTCCAGGTATCGGAATGACGCAGCAAGATCAAGGCTGATTCTTGCAGCAATTCCAGTAAGCCTTCGCGAGTCGTTGTATCCACAGTTAAGGCGAGTTCCGATAACTCGGATTGCAAGTTGGGGGTGTGAGCAAATAAGGCGACCTGTAATTTACTTACGGTGACAATATCATTGTCTAGCTCATTAGTGGCAGCTTTTCGACGTTTTAGCAGAGACAAAATTAACTTGATGAGTAGATAAATGACCAGGAATATCCCGACACCAAAAAATAGTAACGCGATGAAGACGGGTAGAGGGTTTGCTGATTTAGTAGAGTTCGCCACTTGAGTTGAATTCGTGGCTGGCGCCGTAGCAGGCGGTGGAGTTGTACTGTCAGTTGATCCTGGATTGGTAAGGGTTTGATTGGGTTGTGGAGGCGGTGCTGAATCGCTTGTCGCTGGACTAGATGTTGAGGGATAATCCTGGAAATCATCATCGTCATTTTCGATTTCAATTTCCAGTTCCCCGGAACGATGTCCGTGTCCATAAGATGGGTGAGGAGTACGACTGGGATGGGTTGACGAATGACTGGGTTGATGGGGCTTGGTTGGAGTCGAGGTTGGAGATTTAGGTTTATCTAATGTCCCGCCACGGACTCGTCCTCCGGTTGTTCCCCGATTGGTCGGATGAGACTGAGATGGAGATGTTCTCGACGATGATGGGGGCGAGGATGAACGGCTAGGGGAAGATGAACGGCTAGGGGAAGATGAACGGCTGCTACTGCTGGAACCTGAACGGGAGGGTGAACTACTGCGACTAAAGGAACCACCACCGCTGCGTCCCCCACGGCTTCTGGCATAGGCGTCATTACGGAGATCGAGCAATGGACTGATGCGATCGCGCGATACCTCTAGGTCTACACTGTTAATTAGGCTCAAACAAAGAGCGGTGGCAAATACGCTTTTAAAGGTTATCCGTGGTAGCCGACTCATGAAATTCTCCCGATGCTACTCCCTTAGCTACAATTCTAGCTTTTTGCGGCAAATCATCGGTAAAACTTGCCCCGACAACGTTGATCCCAAACGCAGGTGAACCGGAAACTTTACCAAAACTTGATGGTTCTGGGGTAGGCATGAGCGCCTGATCGGACATAAATTAAATAAGGGATAAAATAACCTGACTCAGCAAACTCCTATTCTTTCGTAGTGTATTCATGAATTCCCCACCCCCAGAAACCATTCCTTTTGTTGATCTGACGCTGCAACACCAGCCGATTCAAGCGGACATTGAACAAGCGATTCAGACGGTGATCCAGCGCGGCGATTTTGTTTTAGGTCAAGCTTTAGCCGAGTTGGAAGCCGCATTTGCGGCGGCGTCTGGTGCGGAGTATGGTGTCGGTGTCGCTTCCGGGACAGATGCGATCGCGCTAGGATTACAAGCGAATGGGATTGGTGTCGGTGATGAAGTAATTGTTCCTGCCAATACATTTATCGCCACCTTGATTGGTGTACTTGAGGCAAAGGCAACCCCCGTCTTAGTCGATTGTGACCCCAACACCGCCCTGATTGACCTGAATGCGGCGCAAAAAGCCATCACTCCCAAAACCAAGGCGATTATACCCGTTCACCTCTATGGTCAGATGGTATCACCGCCGCAATCACTCAACTTTGCCCATAGTCACAACCTGTTACTCTTTGAAGACGCCGCCCAAGCCCATTTAGCCCAACGGGACGGGTATCGGGCGGGTTCGGTGGGTAAAGCCGCTGGTTTTAGCTTTTATCCGAGTAAGAATTTAGGCGCGTTTGGCGATGGCGGAATCGTCCTGACGAGTGATCCCGATGTCTATAAAACTGTGCGATCGCTGCGGAATTATGGCGCACCCCGTAAATATTATCACTCAGAACTAGGCAAAAATAGTCGCTTAGATTCCATCCAAGCGGCGGTTCTCAATGCCAAGTTACCCCACTTACCCCAATGGAATCAGTCTCGCAACGCCGCCGCCCACTACTATGACCAATTATTAGCCCCCCTAGCCGACAAAGGGATTATCCCCATCCAAAACCAAAGCGGTACGGGTCATGTGTATCATCTGTACGTGATTCGGATTACCGCCGCCTGTTCCCTGAGTCGGGAAATGGTGCAAGAGAAACTCAATACCGCTGGGATTCAAACAGGTATCCATTATCCCCTCCCTTGCCATCTACAACCTGCTTATCACTATTTGGGGTATCAAAAGGGTGATTTCCCCCATGCTGAAACCCTGTGCCAGGAAATTTTATCATTGCCTATGTATCCTGGAATAAGTAACGCTCAAATTGAGCGAGTGGTTGATTGCCTCAATAGCCTGTTGTAACCGCATCTGGCGGCTGTAATTTCGGGGTACGATTATGCAACTTGGACAAAAGATTCCCACTGCTATTAACCGCCACCTGTGGGATGGTGCGATCGCAGCTTTACTGATTATCCTCTATGCGCCTCTACTGATTCACTGGTATGATGGTTGGCTGAATAAAAGTATTAGCATTGAACACGAATACTTTAGCCACGGTTTAATTGGACTGCCCTTCGCCGCCTATATCGCTTGGACTCATCGCCAGCAGTGGCAAGCCATACCGGATAAATCGAATTATATTGGGTTAGGATTACTGGCAGTTGGTGGCGTCTTTTATCTGTCGGGTCAATCGGAACTGGTTAATATTTCCTTTCCCACGGTTTTAGCGGGACTGTGTTTGTGGTTTAAAGGGATTCCGGGTTTACGCTTACAAAGCTTTCCCCTACTGTTGGTGATTCTGGCAACACCAACTGCCTTTCCTTATTTAATCGAACCCTACGCCTTACCCCTACAACGTTTTATTGCTGGAGTTGCCGGATTTGTTTTGATTCAATTTGGCATTGATGTCAATGTGGTTGGCATTAACTTATTTGTCGGCGGACGAATTGTAGAAGTTGCCCCTCACTGTGCTGGGTTAAAGATGCTGTTTACCAGTTTATATGTGAGTTTAATGCTGTTGTACTGGAGTGGGGCGTGGATATCCCGACAGAAGACGACACTCTTGCTCATTGGTGCAGTGTTGGTTAGTGTGATTGGTAATATTATCCGCAATACCCTACTCACATTCTTCCATGGCACTGGGATGGATGGAGCGTTCCATTGGCTGCATGAAAGTTGGGGCGGAGATCTGTATTCAGCGGGAATGTTAGGAATTCTGGTGATTTTACTGAAAGTCATTGAACGTTCTGTTGATGCCGAACCTCAAACGCCTGATTCTGTATCTGAGGGAGGTTAAAAAACGTTTGTATTTAGTCAGGGCGGGTTTTGTACAAACGTTACCATCAATAGCCAAGCCTAAAATCCCTAAACCCGCCCCTACACAAAATTAAAGACGCGCCATGACACGTTTGGAACACTCAAAACTCTTGCGCCCATGAAGGCAAATCTGATGAAATCCTCAAGACTGCACCAGGTGATTAAACGCCTGCGATTCAACCGTGCGATCGTGTTACTGTTGTTGTTGGTGATTGTCGCGATCGGGGCAGTACCCAGTTATTTTACAGGCAACTGGTCGTGGATTGAGCCACCCAGATTTGCTAATTTCAGTAGCATCAAAGTGGTGCAAATTGAGGGGTTAGAGATTCCGGGCTGGGAAACCCTAGAGCAACGAACTGTCACCTTAGGGGGGCATAAATGGTCATATCAGGAAATTCAGGGCGACTTGGATAAACCTGTATTGCTATTATTACGTCCTCCTAATGGTCCGATTGATCAACCTCAGGTTGAATGGATGGATATTAATGGTGTCTTTCAATGGAAGAAGGATTCCCATCAACGCTTAAAGTTTACCGTTGAAACCCAATCCCAGCAAGCGCAGGTTAATGCCCGTCTCTTTCGCGCTTGGACTCAACAGCAAACCTTTGCCGTTGTTCAGTGGTACGCTTGGGCGACAGGGGGTCATCCCGCTACCCGTCAATGGTTTTGGGTTGACCAAATTGCCCAGTTAAAGCGTCAGCGAGTACCATGGATAGCGGTTTCTATCCAGATTCCGATGGAACCGTTAGGGGATTTGGCAGACGCCAAACCTATCGCTGAATCTCTCAGTCAAACTGTGCAAAAGGCATTGATGACAGAACCGTTGGCGGGAGAGGATTAAGGGGCGCTGGGGGAGCTCATAAGGGTGAACAAGGGCAGGTTTTTTTGAGCCATTATTCGGTGAGGAGGGCGGGTTTTGTTGTTCATTTAGCGGTGAGTTATCGGTGGGGAGGGCGGGTTTTGTTGTTCCATTATTGGTGGATATTTGAATTGAGTCCCTAAACCCGCCCCTACAATTGTGGCTAAACCTGCCCCTATAATTAGCTGATGTGGAGGGAATAATTTTGACTAAGGTTAATTGGTATGCGGTCGGCACATTAATTGCAATTGGCTGGTTAGGACAAATTAATTCAATCGCTTGGGCAACATCTCAGAGAATAGCAGAACCCTCAGCACCAACAACCAAAAAAGAACATGCCCAAATTCCTACCTTGCCACCTCCACAAGACATTAATAGCCCGACAGAGGGAGTTAATATTAATGTGCCTGATCCCTTTGCGCCACCGCCCCCCCTGGGTTATCCAGAAGAATCACCGCAAAGAGTTCCGGATACTCAATTTAATGAATATGTTCTCGGTATTGGCGATTCCATTGCGGTGACAGTGGAACGCTTTGCTGACCTGAATTTTTCCGGCACAATTGATTTACAAGGGAATGTCTTAGTTCCCTTAGTCGGTAAAATTAACGTTCTCGGACTTACTCCCGACCAAGTTGAAGGGAAACTAGCCGCCGCGTATAGTGAATTTGTGGTTGACCCTGATGTAACGGTGGTTCTAGCCGGATTGCGTCCCGCTACAATAACTATTGCAGGTGAAGTGACTCGACCGGGTTATTATTCCCTAGCACCCGGTTCCCAGCTTACAGCGGCTCTACAAGCGGCTGGCGGAACCACGAATCTGGCTGACTTGCGTACTGTCATCGTGCGTCGGCGTTCTCCTGTGGATAATTCAATTATTGAACAACAGATTGATTTATTTACGCCGCTGCAAAATGCGACAGCCTTACCGGATGTGCGTCTCCGGGATGGGGATTCTGTTGTCGTGTTGGAATTAGAAACCGGGACAACCACGGATTATGACCGCAGTCTCGCCTCTCGCTCAACGCTAGCGACACCGCAAATTACGCTGCGAGTCTTGAGTTATCCTAATGGTCGAATTGGCAACCTGAATTTACCCAATGGCAGTAATTTTATTGATGCGTTGACCTCGTTAGCGCCAAGTTTAGACGATGCGGATTTAGGTGAAATTGCCTTAATGCGGTTTGATCCGGAACGGGGTAAAGTCGTGACCCAGGAGATTGATGGGAAGGCTGTTCTCATGGGGGATTTGGCGCAAAATGTCCCCTTGCAGAATGAAGATGTTATTGTGGTTGGTCGTAGCCTTATCGCTAAAATCAACTATGCTTTGCGTTTAGTGACTCGACCCTTTAGTGATTTTCTGGGATTTCGTAACTTTTTTGAAAATGTCGGAGATGTGTTTGGCTCAGGGGATGATAACTAGGGCTGGCTGAATCAGCATTGTAGTAGAGACGTGCCATGGCACGTCTGGGAGCTGGGAAGAGATGCAATTTGTTATCCGGACAAGACGTTGCTCGTTGAATGGCTGCGCGATCGCATGTCTTCGGCTATCCTCTTACAGAGGTGCTGAGCTAGAATACAAGCACAGACACTTTGACATCATTAATTTCTTTCAATTCAGTATACCCCCATTCGGTGCATACTCTCCTAGACTCCGCTTGCACGACTTTGCTTGCACGACTCGTTAGCCTGAAATTGCTATGACTATCCCCTTAATTAAACGCTATTTAATCGCCCTTGATCGCTATAAATTTATTGGTATCGGTATTTTCGCGCTAATTACTGGCGGTTCGGGCATTGTGGCGATTATGCCCTCTCCTCCCAGTGCTGTGTCTTACGAAGCGGTGGGAATTTTGTCGGTGACGCCTCCGGTGAGAACCTTTTCAGAAACCGGAACCCAAATTCAGCAGCAGGGGGTGCAACTGGGAAAGGAGAATCTGTTAGAGGAGAACGTGATTAAAGCTACCTCTATCGCTGTGGGCGCTGAACCAAAAGAGATCATTGATAATGTAGATTTGAAGTTCGACAAGTCTGGAGGAGAGGGAGAAGCCGCGATTCCATCAATAATCGGAGTGTTTTACAACGATGATGATCCCGAACAAGCTGCCAAAACTGTAGAAGTGCTGATGCAAAAAATGATCGAGCAAAGTCGCTTGATTAATAGCGGACGACTGCAAGCGATTATTGAGTCAATTGAAACACGCTCAGCCGAGGCGGAAGCAGAACTAAGACAGGCACAAGCGGAACTGGAAACCTTTAACCGGATTGAAGGCGCTGCCTTAGCCTTAGCGGAAGATAACAGCTTGCTGGCACAAATTAATGCCAACCAACAGCAGCAACGCCAAATTCAACAGACTCTAGAAGGAATTGAGAGTCAGATGGCTAGCTTGCAGAGGCGGTTGGGGTTGACGGCGGATCAAGCTTATACCAACTCAGCCCTGAGCGCTGATCCCACCATCGCTGGCTTGCGCGGACAATTGCAACAAATTGAAACTCAGGAAGAACTGCTCAAGAGTCAAGGGTATAAAGACGAACACCCAAATGTGCAAGAGTTACAGCGACAGCAACGCACGTATGAGGCAATGCTGGCACGACGAGCCGCTGAGGTGATTCAGGGGAACGGTAGGGGTGAAGCTTTAACCCCGCCGCAAATCCGAGCCGATAGCAGCCTTGACCCCGCCCGGAAACAGTTAGCTGATACATTGGTGTCATTATCAACTCAACGCGATACCCTACAAGATCAACTGGAAACGACGAAGCGGATTGGACAGGAACTGCTTCAGGAATACCAACAGATTCCCACCGCGCAGCTTGAGCAGGTGCGCTTGACGCAGAAGTTTCAGCTCAAACAAGACTTCTACAACAGATTACAGGCATCACTCATCGATGCTAAAGCCGCTGAAGCGGAAACCGTGAGTTATCTCAGTGTTGATCAGCCTCCGAATGTCCAGAAGAAAGGCGGGAAAGAATCCACCAACCCAATTGTCATCCTTGCTGGGGGAACCTTTGTCGGCTTAGTCGCGGCGGCTGGCGTGATTCTCATCTTGGCTATCTTGGATAGCAAACTCTATGCCGCCAAAGAAATCCAGCAATTGCTGGCACAACATGATGTCCCTGTCTTGGCAGAATTGCCTGTAGTGATGAGCATTGACCCTGATTTGGGACAAACGGGTATTTTGCTCAAGTCAAGTTCACCCTATTTAGATGTGTACGAACGGTTCCGCAGTAAGCTTTGTAGTGGGGAGAATAAATCCTTGAAAGTGGTGTTAATCGCCAGCACGGTTAACGGAGAGGGCAAAAGCACTACCGCTTATAATTTAGCGATCGCCTCAGCTCATGCGGGTAAGCGTACTCTATTAATTGAAGCCGATTTACGCTCATCCTCCCACGCCCATTTCCACCACGTTATCCCTGAACCGGAAGCGAAGTCTCAACCCTTACCCTACTACGGCTCTAAAACTGCCTGTATTCAATTAGCCCCAAATATTGAGAATCTCTATATCGTACCCAGTCCCGGACCCCAAAAACAAGCCGCTGCTATCCTAGAATCGCGAGAATTTCAACAGCTTATCAGCGATGCTCGCAATCGCTTTGACTTTGTAGTTATTGATAGTCCAGCGCTCTCCCAGTTCAACGATACCCTGTTACTCGAACCCCTAACCGATGGGATGGTACTCGTCACCCGACCGGGTTACAGCGACAAATCCATCCTGAATCTGGCCGCTCAAGAATTAACCGAAACCGAGCCATCACCGTTATTAGGGGCGATTATCAACGGTGCGGATACCTCGATTCCAGTCAGCGCTACTGAGGTTGAGGAGGATATTGAACTGGAGTATGAAGACGAAGACGAAGACACCTTTGAAGATGAGGAATTAGAAGAAGAACAAGAGGAGCCAATTCCCACAGGGGCTACAAGGTCTTAATGGTCATTTATCATTTGTCATTTGTCATTCGTCATTTGTTGATTGGGGAAGTCACCTTGGTAGGGGCGCAAAGCTTTGCGCCCGATTCAATGGTAAAGTCGAGTCCACAATTTTAGCTGTGTCATATCGGCAGTAACCCAATTGCCAGGTTAACCTGTTGGGTTTCGCGATCGCTCTACCCAACCTACACCTGCTTTCAGCCCGAAACTCTACCGTAAATTACCGTAAATACCCCACCCTCTACACCCCACACCCTCGTTAATACAAATGATAGAATAGAAATGTTAAGTTTTGTATACTTGTATCAATCTCTGTGGTTTGGCAACTTTCCTCATTACCGGAATCCCCATCGATACCCAATCAAGACCGTCTTTCCCGTTGGAGAGAGAAACTCATTGACAATTTGCCCCAAACCAAAAGAATTACCCAGCAGATCATCGCCGCAATTGGCGTTGGCTTACTCTTTAGCTGGCTGCATGTCCCCGTCGGTTGGCTACTGGGTCCGATGCTGGTGGGAATTGGCTACGCAATCAGTCTAGGACGCCGCCAACCCTTACCTTCAAGCTTTAAACTCATTGGACAAGTGATTGTCGGTTTAGTAACAGCCACTCGCTTTTCTCCAGAAACCATTAGTGTGGCAACAACTTACGCCGTACCTTTGTTACTCTGTGTTTTGCTCACCGGGAGTCTGAGTCTATTTAATGGGTATCTCTTAAGTCGTTGGGCTGGGATTGATCGCACCACCAGTTTACTCGGATTTATACCGGGTGCAGCCTCCAGCATTGTGGTCATGAGTGAAGAAATGGGAGCAGATGCGATCGCGGTTGCTCTACTTCAATATATCCGAGTCTTGCTGGTTGTGTTACTCATGCCTAGCGCCGCTATCCTGCTGGTTCCCGCCAACCCCGATACGCCAGTCACCGCCACTGTCGCCCCAGCCAGCACCTTGACAACCCTACCCCTAGCATTAAGCCTTTTAATTTTAGCCGGGTGCGGTATCCTGGGAATTTGGGCAGGCAAGCGATTCCGTCTACCCTCCCCTGGATTTTTCGGTCCCTTTCTGGTAGGATTAGCCGCATTTTGGGCATTGCCAAATCCAGTACAAATGCCTCAACCTCTATTCGCCGGTGGACTATTGCTGATTGGATTATCGGTTGGCGTCCAGTTTGACTGGCAAACCGCCCGTAAACTCGGCAAAGCCGTCTTAATTGAAATCGGATTAGTCACGGGGTTAATTATCCTCTGTTTAGGGATTGGCTATGGATTTCATTGCGTCACCGGTGTGGATATGGCAACAGCTATTTTAGGATTCACACCGGGGGGAATTGAGGCAATGGTGGCTACGGTAATGCAGTTAGGGGGTGACACGGGATTGGTATTAGCCATGCAATTAACCCGGATGTTAAGTATCATTATGATTGCCCCTTGGTTAGTAGCGTTTTTGGTTAAGCGTGCCAACGCTGCCAATGATCAGTCCTATCACATCGAACCCGTTATCACTCCAGAAAAATCCACCCTTAAGCCGGATTTTGACTCTGTTCCAGCGGGAAAGTAGAACGCAATATCTCATCGACCGTCTCTAGCGTCAGTGGTTGTTGGTCAGCCAAGGCTTTAATCGTCTGAGTGATTGCCTGAATTTGGAAGGGGTCGAAGTCTAATCCCAATTGACTGGCGCGATTGGCGATCGCATGGCGTCCTGTAAGTTTATGATTAATTAAAAAGGAACGGGATAGTCCAAAATCACTGGGATCAAGGGATTCGTAAGTCTGGGGATTATTTAACATGGCTTTGGCATGAACCCCCGCCTTATGGTTAAATGCGGCTGAACCGATAATATAATGGTTCGCCGGAATTGCCATACCCACTTTATTGGCGACCAATTGATGTAGCGCTAAAAGGTGGGGTAGGCGATATTTCCACTGCAATTGTTCCGGGTTAACCGTGTAGAGACGGGCGATGAGTCCAGCCAGAGGGGTGATCCCATTCCGTTCCCCAATCCCCAAGACTGTGGTATCGATATGAGTTGCACCCGCTTCTAGGGCGGCGTAGCTATTCGCGATCGCACAACCTGTGTCATTATGACCATGGAATTCAATATCGGTACTGGTATGGTGACGCAGTGTCTGGACTAAATTATAGACTTGATTCGGAGTCGCGACACCCACGGTATCCGCTAAACCAAAACGATTGACGATTCCGAGTTTATCAATGGCAGAATAAATCTGGAGCAAATCGGGAAGGGAACTGCGAAAGGAATCTTCTGTAGAGAAGCGCAACTCTGTTTGCGGACTTTGTTCATGAATAAAGGTAATAACGTCTGCTGCCAAATCCAGAATTTGATCAATACTTTTACCATGACCAAACTGGCGCAGAAAACGGGACGTACCAAAGAACAGATTAATCCCGTTAACGCCTGTATCGAGTGCTACTTTTGCATCGTCTAAATGACAGCGAATATGAGTCAGCACTTTGGCGTGCAAACTCAATTGAGCTAAATGCTGACAATCTTGACGGGATTGCGGTGAAGCACAAGGGGAGGTGACTTCAATATATTCAACGCCGAACTGGTCAAGCGCCTGAGCAATTTCTACTCTATCCTGTGATGAAAAGTTGGCATCACCAAATTGTTCTCCTTCCCGTAGTGTCGTTTCTATAATTGAAAATTGACTCAGTGACATTGATGGTGTCCTTTTTTAGTGCTAACTAATCACATCCATATCTATAGTATCGGAGGGTTCTAGGGCGAATTGCTTCTTAAACTACTGATTTTATAACTCTTTTCAACCTATATTATCCTGCAAAAATTTATCTAGATTTAAGAATTGATAGAGTATAAATCACTACAATAAGCTTATCCTCAGATCTGGTACTCTGCTAAGGGCTTAATTTACTATTGCCTATTGCCTATTGCCTATTGCCTCTCCCCACTATTTTAGTCACTCGGCTAAACGGGGAAAAATATAATTGCCAAACGTTGTTGAACTCTTCCTCTACCAATCCCACCGAAAAAGTTTCCGGTTCTTTGGGAACATATAGCGTTCCGGCTAGATAGTCCCAAATTGAAAAGATTAATCCCAAGTTTTTATCATAGTGTTTCTCTAATTGACTATGATGGATCTGATGCATCGCTGGACTGACTAGGAGATGATTCAGATGCCAACCGTAAGAAATCCAAACATGGAAATGGCGAAGATTGGACGTCAGATGAAATAGATAAATAATCACACTGACACCCGCTATCGTGAAAGGTTCAACATCGCCCTTAAACGTATATCGGAATAAACCCGTGACCAACCCTAGCAAACAGGCTTTGCAGGTATAAATGATCATATCATCGACAGGGTGATCTCGCTTAGCCGTGACAGGGGTTAGCACTTGGGCTGAGTGGTGAGTTTTATGGAATTCCCACAGAATGGGTACTTTATGTAACAAGTAGTGCGCCAGAAAATAGCCAAAATCTATGGCGAAAACAACGGCAATTGTATAAGCGAGTTTAGCGGCAAAATTTACGTCCGGTTCTATTCTCGGTTCTCTGAAAATTCCGTAAAAGGATTGAGTTGTCAGTTTGGCTACTATTTCCGTTACACTAATCAGTAGCGTCAGACGGATAAGGATTTTTATCAGCCCATTAATGAAATAACACTGATAGTCTAAGATTGCCGATTTGTGAGTATAAATTGAGTGAGGGAAACAGTAACTTAGTAAACTTCGCCAAGAAAAGTTGCCAGAATTGGGATGAGAGATTCGGTATAATCCCAAAAGCAGAATTAAACTGAATAAAATATAAATCCAGTAAAAATTGTGGGCGCTGTCAAATAGAGGAATACCTAGGTTAATTATTTCCTTGACCGATTCCGGAAGTGAATAAAACACTTCTTTGACCAACTCAATCATGACTATTGTATTTAATTGTAGTTATCTCAGAGTTCAAGAAAGATCCTGAGAATCCCAAAATGATGGTTTCGTATCCTCAGAGAATAATCCTAACAAAGGACCCAGAATAGCGCCAAAGACAAACCCGCCAGCGTGCGCCCAGTAAGCGATACCCCCATTTTCCATCCCCACATTGGCTGGGGCTTCTAACATAGCTAACCCATTAAACGCTTGCTGCAAGAACCAAAATCCCAGGAAAAAGACAGATGGTAATCTTAACGTAGTGAAAAAGAAGCCCAGGGGAATTAATGTGACTACTTTAGCATTAGGAAACTTAAGAATATAAGCACCCATCACGCCCGCGATCGCACCACTCGCCCCTAGGGATGGAATCCCTGATTGGGCAGAGAAAAACCACTGGGCTAAACTGGCTAATACGCCACAGGTTAGATAAAATATCAAAAACTTGAACCGACCCAGTTCTTCTTCAATATTATTGCCAAAAATCCAGAGAAATAACATATTAAATCCCACATGGGTAAACCCCGCATGGAGGAACTGGGCTGTGATTAACGTCAACGGTTCAGGGATCGGCTGATGCACGGTAATGCCGTTGAAACTGGCTGTCAGTTCTTTTGGAACAACAGCAAATAGATGAAAAAATACATCCAGTTGTTGAGAATTTAAGGTTAGCTCGAAAATAAAAACTAGAACATTAATTGCAATTAACGTATAAGTGATGTATGGTGTAATTTTGATTGGATTTTCATCCCGTAATGGAACCACAAGCCTCTTTCTCCCTGATCAATTAACAACTAATTATTTAAGTAGGTTGATGGATACAAACCTAATTATATCAACTTATGGAAATAGTCCTCAAACCCTTACATAAGATTTAGCTTGCTTCTCAAAGAGCAACTAAGTAGTCGGACAAAAGAAAACCACACTGTAAGTTTTGCAAATCGTCCTTAAACCCTTACTGTTCCCTGTTCCCCGTTCCCTGTTCCCTAATCTCAACCATTAACTTTAATTGTGTCCACCTACTTATGACCAATGACCAATGACCAATGACCAATTAATCTTCAGACAACAATCCAAATAAAGGACCAAGGATGGCTCCGAACACAAAACCGCCAGCATGCGCCCAGTAAGCAATTCCTCCGGTTTCCGTTCCTACATCCGTTTGCACGCTGACACTCGCCACGCCACTAAACGCTTGTTGGACAAACCACAACCCTAAGTATAAAACAGCAGGTAATCGAATAGTTGTCACGAAATACCCTAAAAAGATTAAGGTATTGATTTGAGCCGTAGGAAACTTGAGAATATAAGCACCCATTACTCCCGCGATCGCACCACTCGCCCCTAGGGATGGAATCCCGGATTGCATAGAGAAAAACCACTGGGACAGAGCGGCTAGTATACCACAAGCAATGTAAAATATAAAGTACTTGATATGACCTAGGCGATCTTCAATGTTGTTGCCAAAAATCCATAAAAACAACATATTGCCGCCAATATGCAAGAACCCTCCATGAAGAAACTGGGAACTGATCAAGGTAAACCATTCGGGTACGGGTTGATCGACCGGAATTCCCTCAAAGCTAGCGCTTAATTCTTTAGGAACAACCGCATACAGGTGGAAAAATTCATTAAGCTGGGGCGGTGTTAAAAGTAATTGATGGATAAAAACCGCAATATTAACACCAATGAGCGCGTAGGTTACATAAGGAGTAATGCGCGTCGGATTATCATCACTAATGGGGAACACAGTATGAATTATGAATTAGGAAATCTAAAAGGCAGTAGTTGAGTAAAATTATACCAATTGCATTTTCATCGGCGATGCCCGACTGCTCATTTTTACGATACCCTACAGGGGGATTCGTTGAGCAAAACTGATAGGAACACTTTATCATATTAATTGGCAATCTCAATCCCGTCCGGCAGA
This sequence comes from Coleofasciculus sp. C1-SOL-03, assembly GCF_040220555.1. Taxonomy (NCBI): domain Bacteria; kingdom Bacillati; phylum Cyanobacteriota; class Cyanophyceae; order Coleofasciculales; family Coleofasciculaceae; genus Coleofasciculus; species Coleofasciculus sp. C1-SOL-03. The sequence continues at coordinate 10,242 of NZ_JAVJUO010000007.1, read as the reverse complement.
TTGAGCAACCATCAGGGTGAATGAGTGGCTGTTGGAGTCAGCTTTTTGTAACGTTAAAGGCTAAGAGTTCTTAACCTTGAAGAAGACCCCCTTAGCTGAGCATCTAAATTCATGGACTTACTCGAGTACCAAGCCAAATCCTTATTCCGTGAGATCGGCATTCCCGTCTTGCCTTCTCAATGCATCGACCATCCCAGAGATCTCAAGCAGTTAGACATTCCCTATCCTGTGGTTCTCAAATCCCAAGTCCCCAAAGGCGGACGGGGTAGAGCCGGTGGTATCCGGACGGTGGAAAATACAATTGATGCGATCGCCACCGCACGAGCTATTTTTAATCTATCCATTCTCGGTAAATATCCCAACGTGCTGCTTGCCGAATCCCATTATGATGCCCAACAAGAATTCTATCTGGCGGTTATCCTCGACTACAGCTTAAAACGCCCCGTTCTGTTGGGTTCATGCCAAGGTGGTATCCATGTGGAAAACGTCATGGCACAGATGCAGCGAGTCGTCGTAAAGGACGACTTCTCTCCCTTTTACGCCCGACGTCTAGCCTTCAAAATGGGACTTCAAGGGTATCTGATTGAATCAGTCAGTGATATTGTCCAGAAAATGTATCAACTGCTGATCCAAAAAGACCTAGATTTAGTGGAAATTAATCCCCTTGGCGTCAGTGCTAGCCATGAAGTCATGGCGCTAGATGGCAAAATTGCGGTCAATGATCACGCTTTGGGACGTCAATCAGAGTTGGCAAACCTCGCATCCAGCCTCACCCACACTCCCCAACCCGCCGATCAGCCAACGGATCTACAATGGACAGATAGTCAAGGAAATATTGGGATTCTGTGTAACAGTCCTTGTCTTGCCGCCGCCACATTGGATTTAGTGTACAAAGCTAAAGGTAAGCCAGCAAGCTGTTTAATTGTAGACGGTTATGCCAGTTGGGATGTACCGTCCGCCGCCTCTCCCGTCCAACAGTTACAAAATGCCTTGCAGCAATTGACAGACACTCAAAACATCCAAGTTGTCTTAGTGAATATTTTGAGCAACGCAGCAGCGAGTGAAGCCGTGGCTGATGTAATCGCCAGTTATCTACTATCGAAAGGGGGTCAGAATGCTGAAATCAGTGTAGTAGACTATGCCCAAACACCAAAGACAGGCAAATCGAATTCCCGTGACTCCCGCAATCGTCGCCGCCGGAATCTCACATCGAAATCTGCATCGAGGACAGATATGCCTCACTTGGTCATTCGTTTAGTCAACGGCAAAATAGACAGTAGCCAAAACCGTTTAGCGGCACTCCCGGTACACTGGATGGATACCTTGGATCAGGCAGTGGCACAAGCGATTTCTTTGGCACGTTCATGAAAAAGTGGTGAGTCTGTAGGGGCGGGTTTTACGGTTATCGTTTTTTCCACTCCAATATGACTCAACCCGCCCTAACGATCAGTACCTAGTAGGTATCCTATAGTTATTCTAGTTATTCGCTTGTGCCAAACCTCGACTGATCGTGTGAATCGCAAGCATCTACTACATTGCTGAAGTCAGCGCCTATGAAATTCACGCCAGACATGAAAATATTAGTCCAGGGCATTACCCAACCCATCGGTTCCTATTATGCCGCCCGCATGAAAGCGTATGGCACGAATCTAGTGGCTGGGGTTAGTGCAGGTCAGGGGGGACAGACATTGCATGGGATTCCCGTCTTTGACCTCGTAGAAGAGGCGTTGTCCGAAGCTGGATCTTGCGACGCCACAGTTATTTTTGCCGAATCCTACAGCGCCTTGGATGCCGCGTTAGAAGCGATTGATGCGGGATTGTCGCCCATTATTCTGGTAACGGGTGGTATTCCCCCTCTGGATATGATTCACTTGCTGGACAAAGCTCAAGCCAGCGAAACTCTGATTGTCGGACCGAGTAGTTCCGGTATTATTGTGCCAGGAAAACTGTTACTGGGGACTCAAGAGTGTGAATTTTATACGCCCGGTACAATTGGTGTGATTAGCCGGGTCAGTACTCTCACCTATGAAGTGGCTTTGGCGTTAACCCAAGCTAAACTTGGGCAATCCATCGCTGTGAATCTCGGTAGTGAAGCCATTATCGCCTCGTCATTTCGCCAGTGGCTGGAGATTTTAGCCCAGGATAAACGGACAGAAGCGATTGTCATAGTGGATCAGACGGGGGGCGATAGTGAAGATGAAACCGCAGAGTTTATTGCCCAAGCCATAGAGAAACCCGTTATTGCTTATGTTGCTGGACAATATACCCCTGAAGACAAACAAGTCGGGGATACCAGTGCGATTATCGCCGCTCAATTATCCGGACCGATCGCGAATACGACAACGGCTCAACATAAGGTAGCGGCGTTCACCCAGGCAAATATACCTGTCGCTGAGTATCCGTCCCGAATTCCTGACTTGGTAAAAAAGGCGCTCAAATACCATTAACGGGAACGGGGAAAGGAAGCTGGGGAAGCTGGGGGATAAAAATCTCAATTAGAGTTCACCGCCAGCCGTATTGGAACAGAACTTCACCAAAAAAATCAAATAGGGGGTGACACCCCCCACCCCCACAGTGCTATACTGTGTTATGTAGATGCACCCTGATGATCGGGAGAGTCGCCTAATTTTAGGGCTCTCCTTTTTTATTTGTCTGAATGTCGCCCCAACTGATCTAAATAGGGGGTGACACCCCTCACCCCCAAAATGCTATACTATGTTAAGTAGATGCACCCTGATAATCGAGAGAGCCAATTATAGGCTCTTTTTTTTTCTCTTATTCCAGATTAATTGGTCAACTCGGCAACGTAAATAGGGGTGAAACCCCTCAACTAAACGGTCATCCATCCAAGCCTGACGAATGACGAATGACGATCAGAGCCGTTAACTTTAATTGTCCCCACCTACTTCCCTCCTAACCATGACTTTACCTGAATCAAGCCGATTGCAATTGACCCCAGATTTGAACATCTGTCGCATCCTAAATGGCTTATGGCAAGTATCTGGCGCTCATGGACGCATTGATCCCCAAAAAGCCATCGCCAGTATGTTTGATTACCTAGATGCTGGCTTTACCACCTGGGATCTCGCCGATCATTACGGACCAGCGGAAGATTTTATTGGCGAATTTAGGCGTCAACTGGTGGCGACTCGTGGTGAGGAGGCGTTAGCGAACATCCAAGCCTTTACCAAATGGGTACCCCGCCCAGGTCGGATGACTCGACAATGGGTGGAGAAAAATATCGATCGCTCTCGCCAACGGATGGGAATGGATTGCCTGGACTTGCTGCAATTCCACTGGTGGGACTACCGCGATCGCAATTATCTGGACGCCCTCAAACAGATGGCACAACTGCAAAGGTCAGGGAAAATCAAGCACCTGGCGTTAACCAACTTTGATACCGAACACCTAAAAATTATCATCGACGCCGATATCAACATCCTCTCCAATCAAGTCCAGTATTCCCTGATTGACCGCCGTCCTCAAGTCAATATGGCACCATTTTGTCAAGACCATGACATTAAACTTTTCACCTATGGCACAGTCTGCGGTGGCTTGTTATCAGAAAAGTATTTAGGACAACCTGAACCGGGTGGGGCAGAACTGTCTACGGCTAGCTTGAGAAAATACAAGAACATGATCGATGGGTGGGGCGGTTGGAGTTTATTTCAGGAATTGCTCACCGTACTCCAGGACATAGCCACTCGCCATAATGTGAGTATCCCCAACGTAGCCGTGCGGTATATCCTCGATCAGCCAGCCGTAGCCGGTGTGATTGTTGGGGCGAGGTTAGGCATATCAGAACATATAGAGGATAATGCCAGAGTATTTACCATGACCCTCGATGCCAAGGATAAGGAGAAGATTCAAGCCGTATTGGTCAAGTCTTATGATTTGTATCAAATCATCGGCGATTGTGGCGACGAATATCGGCGGTAAGCCGGAAAAGACATTCCTGAATCCAGGATACGGCGGGAGTATATCCTAAACTAATAAACAGAAAAACAGCAGACCAATGGAACACTCTCCCGTTGACGCCCAACCTGATGCTCAATCGGTGTCATCGGCGTCTCCTCATTGGACGCCATTTGATCACACGATGATGCAACGGTGCATCGAACTTGCTCGCCGTGCCCTTGGACGAACTAGCCCCAATCCTTTAGTGGGTGCCGTCATTGTCCGAGATGGAGCGATCGTGGGAGAGGGATTTCATCCCGGCGCAGGTCAACCCCATGCAGAAATCTTTGCCCTCCGTCAAGCGGGTGACAAGTCTCAGGGAGCGACCCTTTATGTCAACCTAGAGCCTTGTAATCACTATGGACGAACGCCCCCCTGTACCGAAGCATTAATTACCGCAGGAGTCGCCAAGGTTGTCGTTGGTATGGTTGATCCCAATCCTCTGGTGGCAGGGGGTGGGATTGAGCGGCTCAGAAAGGCTGGGATTGAGGTTGTCGTGGGTGTGGAAACAGAAGCTTGTCGTCAGCTTAATGAAGCGTTTATTCATCGCATCCTGCACAAGCGTCCTTGGGGAATGTTGAAATATGCCATGACACTCGACGGCAAAATTGCCACCGCCAGTGGTCACAGTGCTTGGGTGACAGGTCAAGAAGCGCGGCGGTATGTGCATCAACTGCGGACGGCTTGTGATGCTGTGATCGTAGGGGGAAATACTGTGCGTCTGGATAACCCTCATCTTACCAGTCACGATACCAATACCCACAATCCCTTGCGAGTGGTCATGAGTCGTAGCCTAGACTTGCCGATTGATGCCCATTTATGGAAAACCGCAGATGCTCCCACGTTAGTTTTGACCGAGATTGGAGCCAATCCGGATTTACAGCAGCAGCTAGAGAACAAGGGAGTAGAAGTAATTGAGATGACGCCTCTGACACCCGCCAAGGCAATGGCGTATTTATACGACCGACAGCTTTCAACGGTGTTATGGGAATGTGGCGGCACCTTGGCAGCCAGAGCGATCGCGGATGGCACTGTCCAAAAAGTACTGGCATTTATTGCCCCGAAAATCGTCGGTGGCAAAACAGCCCCCTCACCTGTTGGGGATTTGGGATTAGCAACGATGACAGACGCCCTAACGCTTAAACAAGTCAATTGGCGTCAGCTTGGATCAGATTATGTTGTGGAAGGCTATGTGTCATAACTTATAAAAAATGCTAGAAGTGACCATTTTCAGCGTGTTGGTCGGCAATCTGGGTTGGCAATCAGTGGTTGTCAGTACATGGCTGCGCTGGCGACAGATGATTGGGAGTCATCATTATCAGGAGGAGGAAGAGGAAATTGTGACGGGTTTTGATGCCAAAGAAGACTCAGCGTTATTACAACAGCGACAAGCCAACGGCACGATTGACCGTATGAGCCATCCAGAACAACCTTCAGTAGACCCGCAACTGGTTGGCTGGGAATTTAAAATTGTGCGATCGCACCGGGATTTATTTCATAAACCGACTGTGTTTCAACAATTGTGTGAAGAAGAAGCGCTAGCCGGTTGGATTCTACTGGAAAAACTTGATGATCGGCGCGTCCGCTTTAAGCGACTGATTGCGTTACGGAATATCATTGATCCCCAACAGCTACCGTTTGATCCCTACCGTTGTTATTATGGGTCGTCATGGACTGCTCGAAGTTGGTTGGGTCTAGTCGCCGTGCTGATTGCGATCGCAGTTCCTGCCTATCTGAGTTATACCCTCGTTTCCAACCTGCTACACGACTCTCCAGAGGCTTTACCCCAGTCTCCTTATCCAGATATACCTCCCCAGGATTTCCCACCCGCGCCGTGACGTGATTATCTTTAATCCTACTCTGAACCTTTATTGGTAACGGTTGATCGTTTGTGCAGCCAGTCCTCGTTATCAAAAATTGGATATTGGAAACATCCTAGAATAGTAGACAAAGCATGACTAAGGCTAGGAGAGTGGGCAAGGTGAGTTCACAAGGGAAATGGATCTGCGATGGTGAACCGAAAAATAATGATCGGTCTTATGTGGGTACAGGTTCCCATGCTCCCCACGAAAATTATGGTCCAGATTGCTCAATCTGTGGCTTGCCCAGAGAAGCGATGCAGAAAAAAACGGTCATGTCGGGTAAGGGTGTTAAAATACCACGATTTTCCCTGCCCATTCTAGTCGCGATCGCACTCTTAGTTTTGTTGGGTGGTGGTGTGAGTTGGTATCTGGCGACAAGGGAAAATCAGACGCAACCTGTCACCGACAATGAAACGCCGACGCCGACGTCACCCTCACCCCAGAACTCTACCGCCTTACTCAGTGATACCGCCAGTCCAAGTAATGCGTCACTGATGAGTCAGGGTGAAAAGATATTATTGGATATAACATCTGCCAAACAAGCTGGCGCGGCTGCATTTGCTCAACAAGATTGGGATCAGGCGATCGCACAATATCAACAAGCGACGAATGCTGACCCGAATGATCCAGAAAGTAAACTCTATTTCAATAATGCCAAAGCTAGGCAAATCGGTAATCCATTGACGATCGCGGTTGTAGTTCCAATTACGCCGAGTGAGAATGAAGCCAAAGAAGTGTTGAGGGGTGTCGCATCAGCACAGGCGGAATTTAACGCCTCTCCAACGCCAGCCAATCGCTTACTAGAGGTCATAATTGTCAATGATGATGGCACAGGTAAAACCGCGTCTTTGGCAGGGGATTTAATTAAATTTCCCCCGGTTTTAGGTGTAATTGGACATGGAGTAGATGCCGGAACCCGACAAGCGATCGCACAATATGAAAAAGCGGGGTTAGCTGTACTCTCGCCCGTGAGTACCAATGTGACATCTGACGCGACAGGTCAATCTGTCTTAAAAACTATTTCTCTGACTCAACAAGACCAAGAATTACACTACGCTCTCCCCACCCTACATATAGAGCCTTTGCGTAAGTCCTATTGTTTTCAGATCTTCTCTGAAATCCGCAACATCGTAGTGAACACAGATATCCCGACTGGCAATCAAATGCTGGAACTGGATTAGATTCATCCCCAGTAACCGACTGGCTTTGCCGATGCTGATTTTTTTGCTGGAAAAGCATCAGCACAATTTATTGAATCAACTCTGCTTCTGAGAGTCGTGAGGCTTTAACGATTTCATCGGGAATGGTAACGCTCATGGTTATACCTCGCATCCATATAAATAATCAACACCTATAATTCTCCTGTAGGGGCGACCCGCTTGCACAAATGAACATCACCAATCCACTCAATTGACTCGGGTCGCCCTTTGCTTAATGGAGAATGAGACGTTCCGGCTTCACGTTTCTACCCAATTGTGCGAATTGCCCAAACCAGGGAAGCCTTATAATACAGGATAAAACACTGATTTAAAATTCTATAGGATTTCTGGTGCTTCGTTATCGTCGCCGTCTTTGCGCGGATTTTGTTGGATGTGATTGAGCGGTATAAATTGAAGGTAGAGAGTCAGTCTGTGTCGCCAGGGGTTGTGTAGCAGCCTCGGAGTGATGGGGGGAATGCGCCAACTCAGATTGAGGCGAAGAGTGTAACGCCGCAGGCACATATTTTCTGTACGAATTGTGGGACAAAGAATCCTAGCAATTCTAAGTTCTGTTTTAAGTGTGGCACTCAATTGGTTAAATTGAATTGAAGAGGGTGATAACTTTAACTGACATCAAGACTATCTAACTCTGATTTAGCTATTTTAGAGTTTAAGAGTGAAACAATCTATCAAGTTGCCGCAATTGGTGATACTAGTCGCTTGACTGGAGGGAATGCTGTGTATATTAGTGGTGACTTATATTTAGACGAAACACAAATACATCAGCTAGCTGAGGGACAACTTACTGATACGGCAATTTCTAGCCATAGAGCGCGTCTAGAGTATACTAACGTTACCACAAGACCGATGAGAGGTGGACTGGTATTGGATGACAAAGGTGATCTAGTTGGAATTCACTTGAATGCTGGTTCTGGCATTCCAATATACGTTCCCAAAAACTCTAAACTATACTGGCTTTTTAGGGTTTCATCGGCTTGTTCTGCCAAATATTCCGGTAACGTTGTTGAAAAGTTATGGCTTTTGTCTTGCAGGCTCATCTCATAGGCATCTGCCTTAATTTGGTTGAGTAGCACATTGCGCGTCCAACCTAAGCGAGCCGTCGCTTCCAAATAATAGTGGCGAGCCGCCTCATCTTTAATGCGCTGCATAATCAAAATATTATGACCCCAAGGAATTTCTGCAACAAGCTGTTTCAGAAATTCAGATGCTTCAGCATAGGCTTCATAAAACTGCTTGATTAACCACAAATTGCGCGGTGAGAATCCAGTTATTTGAGGAAATTCAGCCTTGAGGTCAGCCGATAGCCATTATACCCTGCTATTTGCTTGAGTTTTGCCATGTTGCATCTAGGGTAAAGTTACAAGAATCTTGGAGAATACAAACATCATTCACCTTTATTAAATTACCTGTACAGAATATAGGAATGCGTTCTTGATACGCTTTAATCGCCAAAATATAATCACGTCCGCTTAATTCGGTCTGAACTTTACAGACTTGATTGTTGACAGCTCCAAAAAGTGTAATTTGTCCTCTTAATTCGGTCGCGTTTGGAGGCTGAATTTGCATCACTACTCCCTGAACCTTGACAGCGTTGGCTGTTGTATTTAAGAAATGACGGGTTTCTTGACCTGTAATCCTTGCGTAAAGGACAACGGGATCGAGATCGGCTTCATTCTCCCATTGAATCGTTCCTAAATCATGATTGACTCGGACTTTAGCAAAATAGTCTGGATTTTTTAAGGGAGTAAATATCCCCGTAAATTCGATTATTTGACTAATATCAACTATGCCCTCAACACCATCATCGAATCGTAGATGGAGTTGATATCCTGCTAAAGGTTGAACATCGACAATATCTTTTAGCATGGCTTACTCTAAAGGAATGATTTTGTTTAAAGGTTGGTTAGTTTGGGCGAGTTCCCAGTTCTCCATGAGTTCGGTTTGATGTAGACTTGCCCATTCAGTCACAAGTTTAGTTGCTCTTGAGGTTAGCTTTCCGGCTATAATTTCCAGCGTATTAATACTGACAAGGGCTTTTTGTTGGTTGTAGCGGACATGAAAATGTGGGGGGAGGTGATTGTTATAATACATGGTAACGATGATTCCGAAAAAACGACTGATTTCTGGCATGAAATCACCTCTTTACTGCAAACGTCTGTCTGCCATGACTAGCCTATCACTAGGGTAGCCGCGATGTCCCTAGGGAATTAATGGAGGTGTTAAAAGCGCGATCGCACTTTCTTATACATCTAAATTGCCGTTGGTAGGGGCACGATACCATCGTGCCCTGCTATCAGACTGGTTAAGGTGCGTTACGCAAGCGCTTTCACACGATGGCGGACTGACACAGCTAAAATTGTGGAATAGATTTGACGTTTAACCCTGAGCGAAGTCGAAGGGTTAAACGGGGCGCAAGCCTTGCGCCCCTACTACCATTTTAGGTGTGCCACGCCACTACAGATAGAGCCTTTGCGTAATCCAAATCTTGAGCGGGTAACGCAACCCGTTATCATGATGTTATGGGAAGAAGCAACACCTCTGGTCACACTACTGTTGTCGGGAGTCACCCCTACCTTGAACTCAACAATCAAGGTCAAATCCAGCGCTTTTATCTCAACCAAGACACCCATACACTGGGACGCGATCGCACCTTCTCTAACCTCCCCATCCCTCCCAGTTGGGACATTATCTCCAACCGCCACGCCATCTTACGCAAAGAGGGTGAGGACTATCGCATCTTTGATGGCGATGGTCAACGTCCCAGTACCAATGGTATTTTTATCAACAAAACCCGGATCAACACCAGCACAGGCTATCTCCTCCAAAGCGGTGTACAACTGGAAATTGGTCAAAATCCCCGCAACTATATCCTCCTCACCTATACCAATCCCAATCGCAGCCAACTCACCGTCCAACCCAGTAAACAGCGCCTATCCCTTCAAGGATTACGGGAGTGGCCCGTGGAATTGGGACGCGAACCGACTCCGGGACGCTACGCCGCCATCCAACTCGACGCCCCCACCGTCTCCCGCCTACACGCCGTTATCACTCCCTCCCCCCAAGCTCACAAGGGTAGGTTTTTTACCTTGACGGTATAATGGGGGTCAGACAAGGAAGACCTGGAGGGAAAGTGGACAAGGAAGAAAACCCAAAAACCATTAAAACTCATGAAGATCTGATTATCTATCAAAAAGCGTTTGATG